>CAKRCY010000062.1:0-11280 GCA_934309195.1 uncultured Dorea sp. | reverse complement strand
CTCATAATAAGTTCTTTGTCCGAACTCGCAACAATAGTTATTCTAGCAGACTGTTGCAAGAATTGCAAGAGTTATTTGATATTTTTTTGTTTACTTTTCGATTTTCAGCAACAAAACAGGCAATATCCCACTGCAACGCACAGGATCATACACAGAATCTGGCAGAACAAACCTGGTATGACCAGTGCCAGAAGCATCCCTGCCGCTATCCAGAACAATGCAAATCCTACGATTCTTTTCACAGACACACACCTGCTTTTTGTACATTATATGTACGCTGCCACAAAAAAATGTCTGCTATTTTTCTGCTTCGTCGAGGATCTTATTCACATCCTCTTCCGTAACCTTATCTTCTTTTCTGGATGTAAAACGATCCATCACATCCGGTACCATATCCAGCAGCTTCGTGATCGTATCCTGATTCTTGATGTTCACAAGCTTGGTGTGGCCATTCTGAATGACCAGTACCGCGCTCGGTGTCATCTTTCCACCGATACCGCCGGCACCTTTTTCTTTCTTATCTGTATTAAATGCGCCCGCTCCTACTGCGAAAGATACATCCACCAGTGGTAAAATGATCGTATCTCCGATGTGGATTGCATCTCCTACTACCGTCTTGGATGATACCACTCCATCCATGCCGTGGAACAGTGCTTCTACAGTTCCTTTGAAATTATTCTCAGCCATCTTCTTTCCTCCTTGCATTATCTATAACTGAAATTCCCGGATATCATGATACGTCTTCCGGATCTCCTTACACCATACCAGATTCCACAGGAAGCAGACCAGTGGCGCCATACGGAACCTGCCGCGGACTTTAACGTCTCCCTTCAGGATCCGTCTTTCAAAATCCGGTTCTACTGACAAATGATCTCCGATAAACGGATAGATCATACTTAAAGCTGCCAGTGCCTGTCCTGTATGATACGGATCTTCGAATCCAAAATAGACTGCACCTTTTATTACTCTTGGTTTCCAGCGCTTTAACAGCTTTCCTGCTTCTTTTTTTACCTTAAAAAAAGCTTTCCTGTGCACCGGATCTTCCAGTTCTTTCATGATTTTTTCTTTCTTTTCCGATATGCTGTCCAGCTTTTCTTCCGCATGTCCAATCGTATGCTTTATCTTATCATAGAATTTTACGATTGTACATTTTATCTTCGCAAATCTCCCAGCTTTTTCAGGAATACTTTCCGGGCTTTCTTCAATCTTTTTCCCGGTCCTTTCTTCCACATTCTGCGGAACCGTTTTATTGCTCTCCACAGTTCTTTTTTCCTCTTCAGACTCTTCTTCCATTTCCGATAGTCTGCTACTGCTTTCCACTCTCTGCTCTTTCCGATTTTCTTTCGGAGCTGTATTTCTTTTTTCATGAGTTTCCTCCTTCTCAGATTCTATCTTCGCAGTTTCTGTTTTCTCAATGTCTGTTTTCACCGGACGATCTTCCGATTTTTTCTTCTCAGTATCTGTATGTCCGCTTTTCTGCGGTTCACTTCCGAAAGATTTCCACGCAATCCTTACCCGCCATTTTAACTCCTGCTCTTCAAATGACACATCGATCCGTATCAGGCGTAAGAGCCACGTCACGCGGCCGTATGCGCTGCTCTCCTTTATCTCACCGGGCATCGAAGCATCCAGCCGGTATCTGACCGGTACAGACAGAAGAATCAGAAGAAGCAAAAATACCAGTCCAAGAATCACCGCAATTATAATCCCTATTATTTTTAAAATAATCAAAAGAATGTGTAATACCATCTTATCTTCCCTGCTCTTTTTCTAATATATAAGACCGTATATCACAATCACCGGTCTGTTCATATACTTCCTGTACGATCTTTTCCACCAGTTCTACGGCTTCCTCATATCCTTTTGTGATTCCCACTACGAACAGATCCTGTTCCGGAAATGCAGGCTGCTTAAACTGGAGTGTCGGATAGATTTCCAATTGATTCTTCTCACTGATTGCCAGCGTGATCACATGCACACTCGGCTGCAGTTTTCCGGCTTCCAGCTTGCGGATGATTTTCTCTTTTTTCTTTTCCAGTCCTTCTGTCAGGTACAGATGCTTATAGTATCGCATATTTCCCGTCCTTCTATACTTCTAATAATACGAGTCAAAAATCTCTTTTGCAACATTTACCGCCTTTGCCGTTCCGTCTGATGCTTCAATGATCACACTTACAACCAGTTCCAGATCTTCTACATTCGACATACCGATGAACCAGGAGTGGTCTTTTTCTTTATCGGAACTATATTCTGCCGTACCGGTCTTTCCCGCTGCTGTGTAGCTCTGTCCGCTCAATACAGATGCGGTACCGTAATCTACTACGCTCTTCATGTATTCTTTGATCTGGGCTGCTTCTTCCGCTGTCATAAGCTGTTTATATTCTTTCTGATCGGTCTCTTTCATGACCGCTCCCGATGCATTTGTCACCTTATCAACCAGATATGGTTTCATCAGCTTCCCTCCATTTGCGATCGCAGATGTGATCAGCGCCATATGATACGGGCTTACCTGAGTCTCCCCCTGTCCCATCGCCGTCATCATCTTTGTACCGTTTCCGGCAGAGCTATCCATCGTAAAACTGCTCTTACTATACGGAAGATCCGAAGGCAGTTTTGAATCAAACAGAACTTCCTCCGCCGTCTTCTTAAATTTCACCGGATCCAGTGAAAGTCCTATATTCGAAAAAGATGTGTTGCACGAATATGCCAGACTTTCCTCCAGACTGACCTGCCCATGGACATGTCCGTTATAGCAGTGAATCTTAATTCCACTGTTCTCGATCGAACCGGTACAATTATAAGAATAAGAACTATAATCCGGGTTTTCCCTCATGAATTCCAGAAGTGTCACAACTTTGAACGTAGAACCCGGTGCATACTGCCCCTGTGTCGCACGATTCAACAGTACACTGTTTTCATCTGTACTCAGAGCACTCCAGCTGGATTCTACCGTATTCGGATCAAAGTCCGGCTTAGATACCATGGCAAGGATCTTTCCTGTCTTCGGCTCCATCACCACTACCGCACCTTTCTTCTCTCCCAATGCCTGATATGCAGCTTCCTGAAGGTCTGCATCCAGTGTTGTCACAACCGTGTCTCCCATATTTTTTTTATCCTGGAATTCATTCTTCAACTTGATCAGGAAATTCTCATCCGAAGTCAGCAGGTCGTAATTCTCCAGAGATTCGATCCCGGATTTGCCCTGTACGCTGTAACCGACCACATGTGCAAATACATTACCATAAGGATATTCTCTGGTCTCGCTTCCATCTGCTGCCGTATCGGTCTTCGCAAGCACGTTCCCGTTCTTATCCACGATCGTTCCCCGGGTCACTCTCTTTGCATTCGAATTCTGTCTGGCATTATAAGGGCTTCTGATGATCTCCTGGCTTTTTTTAACCTGAAAATATCCGATATATCCCAGCAGTACCAGAAAAAGTGCTACGAATACATACGTAACTCTAGCGAACTCTTTGTTTCTTGCGCGCTTTGCCTTGAGCCGCTTCTTTTCGCACTTTTTGGCTTCTTTTCGCTCTCTGCGGGTCATATTCTGCCTCTCGATATCCCGCCGTACTCTCCTGTCGGCTTCTCTTTGCTCGTAACCGTTCTTTCTTCCTTCTCTCAATATCCTCTTCCTCGTCTTCTCTTAAAATATACAGTCCCTGGATAATTGCAAACATGATCAGCGTACTGATCAGAGAACTTCCGCCATAGCTTACCAGCGGAAGTGTTACACCTGTTGACGGAATGAACTTTGTCGCTCCTCCGATCGTTAAAAACACCTGGAATATATAACAGGTACCAAGTCCCAGCGCTACCATCTTATAAAACAGATTATGCAGCTGCATTGCAATATTTAAGAACATCACATAGCAGCTCACACAGATCAGGATCAGACACATCGCATAGATCAGACCCATCTCTTCTGAAATCGCAGAAAAGATGAAGTCCTCTGCCGATACCGGAATCGTATCCGGCTGTCCCTGATAAAGTCCCGCTCCGAACCATCCGCCGGTTCCGATGGCAAATAATGACTGTGCTACCTGATAACCGCCGTTATCATATGTTCCAAACGGGTCTCTCCATACATTTACACGCGTCTTGACGTGCGTAAACAGATGATATGCCGCAACTGCTCCGGCACTTCCCGCACCAAGTCCGGCAAGAATATAGAGCGGCTGATGTGTCGCCACATATAACATAACCAGATATACAACAAAGATAATAAGCGCCGCACCAAGGTCCTTAGATACCACAAGAATCAACACATGGAATGCTGCAACTGCCGTCGTTACCACAAGATCTTTAAACTCTGTAGAACGCTTAAAACTCGATGCCACGAAGAACACAAAGACAATCTTCACAAGCTCTGATGGCTGGATGTTGATCCCGGCGACTGTAAAGCCAAGCATCGCCCCATAAGACACCTTACCGACAACCACTACTACTGCCAGCGACACGATACCGACAATTCCGTAAAGAATTCTCCATTCCGACAAGAAACGCGCTTTCCTGATAATGATCGGGATCACAAGGCAAAGCACAATTCCCGCTGCCGCGATCAGATATTGTTTCGCAGCCTTATCATAATTCAGTCTGGTGATCATGATAAAACCGATGCTGAGCAGCATACACATATTATTTACAACCAAACGTGATACTTTCGGATAAATAAAGCTATACAGCAGAATCGTTCCTCCAAGAAGCGTCACCTGCATCAGATACAATGCCAGAATCTTTGTATCTTTTTTTTCCAGATACATCACAAGAAACGCCGTCAGATGCATCACAAACATCAGCACATTCTGCTTCCTGAGACATCGTTTCTTTTTATCCGGATCATAATATCCGAAGATACTGAAACACAGATACGTATACACTGTGATCATCAGGATCATCAGATATTTTGATAACTGTACAATTATGTTTACCAACTTTTCACCTACTTTACTCCTCTTTTAAAATGCCCCCGCGTATACTCCCGTATCTGAGGTTCCATCTTTTTTCCTTCTTTAAATGCATCCACATATATCTTACAGATTTCTCTTACCTGTTCTTTATTCTCAATTGTAAAATCCAGTCGTATCTGTGCAGGCATCAGCTTCCTGATCTCTTCTGCCTTATCCGCCAGGAACAACGGTGCCGAATTATACATTACATTATAACAGTCTCTGCAATAACGTCTGACTGCAAACTCCTTCTGATAACGGTCAGAAATCGTAAGTACACCGCCCTTTCCGTCACATGAGGCAGTGGTCTTCTGTATACAGCCCGCACTGACCATCACCGGCTGGTATCCATATGCGATAAATGTCTGTTCTTCTATCCCAAGTCCTGCCAGCTCACGATCATTCAATTCCACCGGTGCCGTTCCCAGGCTGATTCCCTGATTCTTCAACTCTTCTTTTGCTTTCTGATTAAAAATGTAGAGATTATAATCACTGCGGATTTCTTTTGGGTATGCATGTTGTCTGAGCCATGCATAACTCTCCCAGTTGCGGATCAGTATACCATCATATTTTTCCTCGATCTTCGCATACATACTTTCATATCTGCGGATCGTACGTTCCCTGAAAATGTATGGCATCGCAAGGAAATACTGCACGCCGTTTTCGCGCTCAAATTCTATCTCCTCATCCAGATACACACACCGTATCCCGCTGCTTACCGCTGCCTCAAGCTGTGCTTTTGACTGCACAGACGCAGATATACTGCATGCTTTTCCGGTACTGTTCTTTTCCACGGTTCTTTTTATTTCTGCCTCGTAGTCCGCTTCTTCCCTGCGGTATTGCATCTGTATCTTCTCTGTCAGTTCTCCGATTCCCTCTCTTCGCAGTTCATTCAGAGCCTGCATCGGCAGGAACACATTTCCCTCTGTATGGATCTTCAGACGTTCAAACACAAACTCTGTATTGCCTGTCTTTCTCATCTGTTTTTCAATTCTTTCCGTATCCAGCGGCTGCTTTTGCGCCTCCTGCACTTCCTGACCGGTACATTCTACGGCAATATTGCCATATGATACTGTTAGTTTAGCACTCTTTCCGACAGAAAGTGTTAAAATACCATTAATTTTTTCTTGTACTTTTATATCCTGCCACGGTTTTTCCTCCGTGCTGCCATCTTTGGCATTCTTCGGACGCTTCAATGATATCATGTCTCTGCCGTTATGCTGATGATAGTAGCCCTCACAATAACCACGCCTCTGGTAAGCTGCAAGCAGTTCCCGTTTATCAGCCTCTGATACCCGGTAAGCCGCTCTGTCTTTTCCTTCTTTCTGAAGCTTAAGATACCGGTCCGCATATTTCCGATACATCTTTACAACCGTATAGACATATTCCGGCTGCTTCATTCTTCCCTCTATCTTAAATGAATCAACCCCCGCATCGATCAGTTCCGGTAAAATGTCTATTGTACACAGATCTTTCAGACTCATCAGATCTGCCGGTTTCTTTCCATCCATCTGATAAGGGAGACGGCATGGCTGTGCACACTGTCCTCTGTTACCACTCCGTCCGCCGATCATACTGCTCAGAAGACACTGTCCGGAATAACAATAACACAATGCACCATGTACAAAACACTCCATCTCCAGTCCTGTCTGTCTCTTCATATCACGGATTTCCCCAAGCGAAAGTTCTCTCGCCGGCACGACTCTTGTGATTCCGTATTGTTTTAAATGATCCGCTCCGAGCGTATTGGTAATGGTCATCTGGGTACTTGCATGTACCGGCATCTTTGGAAAATGCTCTCTGATAAACTTCACTGCACCGATATCCTGTACGATCACTCCATCCAGTCCTGCTCTGTAATACGGAAGCAGATATGCATACAATTCCTCCATCTCTCTGTCTTTCAGAAGTGTATTCACCGTCATATATATCTTTCTTCCGTGAATATGTACATATTCAATTGCCTGCACCATATCTTCTTCCGAAAGATTCTGTGCATATGCCCTTGCTCCAAATCTTGTACCGCCAAGGTATACTGCATCCGCACCTGCGGCTATTGCTGCCCGCAGGCATTCCATCGAACCTGCCGGTGCCAATATCTCTACCACTCTGTTCATAGTCTCTTATCCTGTCTTTTCTTTCTTGTAAAAAAGGCTGTCGTGCGACAGCCTAATTCTTACTTATTATTCTTAATCTCTGTTTCCAGCTGTACGATCTTCATCTGAAGTTCCTTATTCTCTTCCTTCAGCTTGTCCATCGCTTTCTCTGCATTCTCCAGCTTGATCTGAACGGATATCAGTTCATGCTTTAAGTCATACATCTCTTTGTCTTTTGCCTCGATATCACTTTCCAGTGTACCACCCTGCTTCTTCGCTTTAAAATAATCATCTGCAATGTTCAGTGCCAGCAGAATACTTCTGGTCTCTGCACTCTGCTTGCGATATCCCTCACTATTGCTGCATTCGTCCAGCTTATGGTTCAGATATGTAGAAACTTTCTGTAAATAGTCTTCACTTTCAAATCCACTTAAAGTAAAAACCTTTCCTCCTATTAATACTTCTGTATAGTTTTTTGATGATGCCATAAGAAGCCTCCTCGAACTTTCATAATTTCTGATAACTATTATAAACTAATCTGTAAGAAAAACCAACTGTTTTATTCATTTTCCTTACAAATTCCCAGATGGGCATATGCCGCATCCGTCACGACTCTTCCTCTTGGAGTTCTCTGAATAAACCCATTTTTCAACAAATATGGCTCATATACATCCTCGATCGTACCAGGATCTTCTCCAATCGATGCCGCAAGTGTCTCCAATCCTACCGGGCCGCCGCCGAATTTTCCGATCATAGCCAGAAGAATCCCTCTGTCCGTCTGATCCAGACCTTCCTTATCCACATCCAGAAGATCCAGTGCATAATCCGCCACTTCTTCTGTGATGTAGCCGTCATATTTCACCTGGGCAAAATCCCGGACACGCTTTAACAGACGGTTGGCAAGTCTTGGAGTCCCCCGCGAACGTCTCGCCATCGCATACGCACCATTTTCATCAATCCCGACTTCCAGAACCTTTGCCGAACGCAAGATGATCATCTTCAGTTCTTCGACCGTATAATATTCCATCCTGGTCACCACACCGAAGCGGTCCCGCAAAGGCGCTGTCAGCATACCGGCCCTTGTCGTTGCCCCTACCAGGGTGAATTTCGGAAGATCCAGACGGATCGATCTTGCCGAAGCGCCCTTTCCGATCATAATATCGATCGCATAGTCCTCCATCGCCGGATACAGCACTTCCTCCACCTGACGGTTCAGGCGGTGGATCTCATCTACAAAAAGGACATCCCCTTCCTGCAGGTTATTCAGGATCGCCGCCATCTCTCCCGGCTTTTCGATCGCCGGTCCTGATGTAATCTTCATATTTACATTCATCTCATTGGCAATGATTCCCGCTAGTGTCGTCTTGCCAAGTCCCGGAGGTCCATAGAACAAGAGATGATCCAGTGCCTCGCCCCTCGCCTTTGCCGCTTCAATATAAATCTTCAGCATTTCTTTTGCTTTTGCCTGACCAATATAATCTTCCAGAAGCTGAGGTCTTAAATGATTCTCGATCCTGACATCTTCTTCCAGATTCTCAGTCGTCATAATTCTTCTGCTCATCTGTCTGCCTTACCCTCTACAACATATATTTCAGAGACTGACGGAGAACCTCTTCCACACTCATTTCTTCCGTAATCTCTACCTGTCTGACTGCTTTTAATGCCTCGGTATTGCCATACCCAAGTGCAACCAGTGCCTGTACCGCTTCTCCTGTTATCTCATTTGCCGCACCCGCAGATGTATCCGCTGTGTTCTGCACTGCATTCACGGTATTCTCAAGTGCATCCTCCAGCTTCAACTTGTCTTTTAATTCCAGAATCAGCTTCTCCGCCGTCTTTTTACCGATTCCCGGTGCCGCCTGTATTGCCTTTACATCATTCGACGCAACCGCAAATCTCAGATCATCCGGCCCGAGTGCCGAAAGAATCCCCAGACCGCCTTTCGGTCCGATCCCGCTGACACCGATCAAAAGCCTGAACACACGGAGTTCATCCCTGGTAAGAAAGCCATATAACTGCATCAGATCTTCCTTTACATGCAGATAGGTGTGGATCTTTACTTCTTTTCCAAGAGCCGGAAGCCTGCCCATTGCGGTCCCTGCCATGTAGATTCCATATCCGACACCGCCGACATCTACGATGACCTTGTCTTCTTCCATTCCTTCCAGAATTCCACGTATATATGTAATCATAGTTCCTCCATCAAAACTGTATATTCTTAATTCTTTTCAACATTTCCGCCGACACGATCCCGATCACCAGTCCGGTGATCACTCCTGCGACCAGAAGCACCGAAAAATAATACCCGACACTGAATGTCTCCACCACAAGCATTGCAACGATCAGCTGTCCCACATTGTGGAACACTCCGCCCGCCACACTGATTCCCATCACACTGAATCCTTTGCTCTTCTTCAAAAGTGCCATTACCGTCAAACTCAACAATCCGCCGGCCAGGCTGTAAATGATACTGAAATAATTTCCAAATATGAATCCGGCCAGTAATACTCTGACCACAGACAACAGATATACCTCCGTCAGCTTCATCTTATATAATGCGATCACGATTACCAGATTCGCAAGCCCGAGCTTCACTCCCGGGATTCCGAAATTGATCGGGATCAGTGTCTCCACATAGCTGAATATCAGCGCCAGCGCCGTAAACACTCCAAAATATGCCACTCTGTTCTTCACAATGTCCCTCCTAATTTGCCACTGCATCGAATTCACTTTCTTCACTTCCATCTACCTCAACCACTACTTTATTCGGCAGACAGATAATGCTCTCATGATTCTTTGAAGCTGCTTTCTGATGTATACACAACTGATCCGGACAATCTGCATCTGTCATCTTCGCTTTTCCGTTCTTTATCGTAAGTATATTCGTACCGCCATTGATCTTAATCTTCTGGTCCTTTGCGAGCGGATAGGTTCCTGTCACCTTACCATCCACCTTCACAGTCACGGTATCAGCTCCATCTCCACCGGCAAATTCATGTACTCCGAAAGCTGCACCGGCGATCAAAAGTACTGTCAATATAAGAATCGCATCTTTTTTCTTCCAATTCATACGTTCTCTCCTTGTCCACTAACGGTACTATTCTATCACAAGAAATTGTCCCATTCAACAAAAAAGAAAATATGTTTGGTTTGCATCTGTTTTTTTTCATGTTATACTACAAGTTATGTGAATAAATGACAAAAATCATCAAATACGAGGTTATTAGTATAATGAAATGCAGAAAAAATAATATCATAAAAAAGCTCAGTGCGGTTCTCACTGCCTCTGCCCTTCTCCTGACCGGATGTTCCGGAGCAAAAAGCAGTACACAGACCAGTCAGGATCTTACTTATACCGACATGCTCTTTGACACTGTCATCAAGATCCAGATTCTTGATCCGGCAGATGAAAGTATCCTGGATGGTCTGAAAAAGCTTTGTAAAAAATACGACACGATGTTCTCCACTACCAATACAGACAGTGAACTTTATAAATTAAACCACGCAAGCGGGCAGCCCTTCACCGTCTCTTCCGAAACCGCCAGCCTTATTCAGGAGGGTATCCATTACAGCGAGCTTTCCGGAGGTGCCTTCGATCTCACCATCGAACCGGTATCGGCTCTCTGGGATTTCAAAGCAGCCAAACCAACGGTTCCATCTGCCGACGCCATTGCCCAGGCCGTAAGCCACGTCGATTACACAAAGGTCGACATTCAGGATAACACCGTTACACTGGAAGATCCCGAAGCCGGCATCGATCTTGGAGCCATTGCCAAAGGATACATTGCCGACCAGGTGAAAACGTATCTCAAAAAACAAGGGATAAAACATGCGATCATCAATCTTGGCGGAAATGTTGATGTCATCGGCACCAGACCCGACGGAAGCAAATACAACATCGGAATCCAGAAACCTTTCGATGAATCCGGCGAAGCTATCACCTCTGTACAGTTAAAAGACCAGACCGTTGTAACTTCCGGAATCTACGAACGGTATTTTAAGAAAAACGGAAAACTATATCATCACATCCTGGATCCACGGACCGGATATCCGTGCGAGAACAATCTTTACAGTGTATCGATCATCACAGACTCTTCTACAAAAGCAGATGCACTCAGCACAACCTGCTTTCTACTGGGATACGAGAAAGGAACGGAACTGATCCGGAGTATGGATGGAGTGGAGGCGATATTCATTACGGATGATGAAAAGGTGCATAAAATTGGGATTTAATT
>CAKRCY010000061.1:0-11714 GCA_934309195.1 uncultured Dorea sp. | reverse complement strand
TTGTTACATGTGATGTGTGCAGCATCCAGACGTTTTTCCAGTTCTTTACCGGTCACATCTTCTCCTCTTAAATCAATCAGCATCAGGTGGTTATCTGTTCCGCCGGATACGATCTTCACACCACGGGCCATCAGACCTTTGCTGAGTGCCTGTGCATTTTTGATAATCTGTTTCTGATATTCGGCGAATTCAGGCTCCAGTGCCTCTTTAAAGCACACAGCCTTTCCCGCGATCACATGCTCCAGTGGACCTCCCTGAATTCCCGGGAATACAGCTTTATTAAAGTTGAACTTATCTGCTGCTTCCTGATTGCAAAGGATCAGACCTCCTCTTGGTCCACGCAGTGTCTTATGTGTAGTAGTTGTAGTTACATCTGCATACGGAATCGGACTTGGGTGAAGTCCTGCTGCAACAAGTCCTGCAATATGCGCCATATCGACCATAAGGTATGCTCCCACTTCATCTGCAATCTCACGGAACTTTTTGAAATCAATGATTCTTGCATAAGCACTGGCTCCTGCGATGATCATCTTCGGTTTTTCTTTTACTGCGATCTCACGTACCTTGTCATAATCGATCACACCTTCGTCGTTCACTCCGTATGATACGATGTTGAAATATTTACCGGAAATATTAACCGGAGAACCATGTGTCAGATGTCCGCCATGATCCAGGTTCATACCCATGACTTTGTCTCCAGGCTCCAGCATTGCAAAGAATACTGCCAGGTTTGCCTGTGCGCCGGAATGCGGCTGTACATTGGCATAATCACAGCCAAATAATTTCTTTGCTCTTTCTCTTGCAAGATCTTCCACTACATCCACACACTGACATCCACCATAGTAACGTTTGCCCGGATAGCCTTCTGCGTATTTATTTGTAAGCGGACTTCCCATTGCTGCCATGACTGCTTTGCTTACCCAGTTCTCCGATGCGATCAGCTCCAGATGCGAATTCTGTCTCTCCATCTCGGCCTGAATGGCGTCTGCAATTTCACTGTCTGCTTTTTTAATTTCATCAAATGCGTACATACTTGAGTCCTCCTGGTTTGTTAAAAATTTGATTTGTTTAATATGATAGCACTTTACCACGGTAAATGCCAGCATTTTTTTGTATATTTTTTAGTACCTGCCTGATCCACAGAACCTGCCGTCACCGGTTTCCCATGGATACTTTTATACAAAAAGAGAAAACCTCTGATGAAATTAATCATCAAAGGTCTCCTTTAATTTATCCATAAATCCTTTTTTCTTTTTACCTTTATGCTCTTCCGTCTTGTCACTTTTTTCTGTTCCAAGGGAATTGCCGGTAAGTTCATCGAACTTACGCAGTGCTTCTTTTGCTTCGGCACTTAAGTGTTCCGGTGTCTGGATCACAAGCGTTACATAATGATCGCCGCGAACCTGTGCATTTCGAAGAGATGGGACTCCCTTACCTTTCAGACGTACTTTTGTATCTGTCTTGGTTCCCGGTTTTACAGTATAGATCACTTCTCCGTCTACCGTCTTGATACGGATATCCGCACCAAGTGCTGCCTGTGCAAATGTAATTGGTACGGTTGAGAAGATATGCATATCCTGACGCTGGAAGATCGGATGTCTTGATACCACAACCTCTACCAGAAGATCTCCTCTTGGTCCGCCGTTTACACCCGGCTCACCTTTTTCACGGATACGCACACTCTGACCATTATCAATACCTGCCGGAATGGATACAGCTATCTTCTTCTTGCTGGCTACATAACCTGTACCGCCGCAATCCGGACATTTTTCCTTAATAATCTTACCAGTTCCCTGGCAATCCGGACAGGTCTGTACATTCTGTACGGTTCCAAAGAAAGACTGCTGTGTATATACAACCTGACCTTTACCGCCGCATTTCGGACAAGTCTCCGGAGATGTTCCCGGTTTGGCACCTGTTCCGTTACATTTCGGGCATGGATCTTTTAATACAACGTCCAATTCTTTCTCGCATCCGAATACAGCCTCTTCAAATGTAATTCTGACACTCTTCCGGATATTCATACCTTTCATCGGTCCCTGGTTCGCACGACCGCCTCTGCGTCCGCCACCGAACAGATCTCCAAAGATATCTCCGAAAATATCACCAAAATCAGCACCGTTAAAATCGAATCCGCCATATCCGCCGCCTGCTCCTGCACTTCCGTCAAAAGCAGCATGTCCAAACTGGTCATACTGACGACGTTTTTCCGGATCGCTCAAGACTGCATATGCCTCAGAAGCTTCTTTGAACTTCTTTTCAGCTTCAGCATCACCCGGATTCATATCCGGGTGATACTTCTTGGCAACCTGTCTGTATGCTTTTTTCAAAGTTGCTTCGTCAGCATCTTTACTGACCCCAAGCACCTCATAGTAATCTCTTTTTGACTCTGCCATTTCCTATTCCTCACTTAATGTTCTTAGACTTCTTTGTAATCTCCGTCTACGACATCGTCGCCCTGGAATCCTTCTGGTGCCGGACCTGCATCAGCTCCTGTTCCTGGCTGTGGACCTGCTCCCTGAGCTCCTGCTGCTGCGCCAGCCTGCTCATACATTTTTGTGAAGAGCTTCTGAGCACTTTCTGTCAGTTTTTCTTTGCCTGCTTTGATCTCAGCAACCTGCTCGTCTGTAAGAGTATCTGTATTTGCTTTTTCCAGTAACTCTTTCAGAGCTTTGCAGTCAGCTTCTACTGCTGCTTTATCTGCACCGTCAAGCTTGTCGCCAACTTCCTGCAGAGCTTTCTCTGTCTGGAATACCATAGCATCCGCTTCGTTCTTAGCATCGATTCCTTCTTTACGTTTCTTATCCTGCGCTTCGAATTCAGCAGCTTCTTTTACAGCTTTGTCGATATCTTCATCAGACATGTTAGATCCTGCTGTAATTGTGATGTGCTGTTCTTTTCCGGTTCCAAGGTCTTTTGCAGATACATTTACGATACCATTTGCATCGATATCGAATGTAACTTCAATCTGTGGAATTCCACGTGGAGCCGGTGCGATTCCGTCCAGTCTGAACTGTCCGAGGGATTTGTTATCTCTTGCGAACTGTCTCTCACCCTGTACTACGTTGATATCAACGGCTGTCTGGTTATCAGCAGCTGTAGAGAAGATCTGGCTCTTCTTTGTAGGGATTGTTGTATTTCTCTCGATCAGACGAGTAGCTACACCACCCATTGTCTCGATAGACAGTGACAGTGGAGTTACATCCAGAAGAAGGATGTCGCCGGCGCCTGTATCTCCTGCAAGTTTACCACCCTGAACAGATGCTCCAAGTGCTACACACTCATCCGGGTTCAGAGATTTGCTTGGCTCTTTACCTGTCAGACGTTTTACTTCTTCCTGTACTGCCGGGATACGTGTAGATCCACCAACTAACAGTACCTGACCGAGTTCAGAAGCTGTGATACCGGCATCTGATAATGCTCTCTGTACCGGCTCAGATGTCTTCAGTACAAGATCATGTGTCAGTTCATCGAATTTTGCTCTTGTAAGGTTCATATCAAAATGTTTTGGACCTTCAGCTGTAGCTGTGATGAATGGAAGGTTGATATTTGTTGTTGTTGCAGAAGAAAGTTCTTTCTTAGCTTTCTCAGCTGCTTCTTTTAATCTCTGAAGTGCCATCTTATCTGTAGATAAGTCAACACCTTCCTGTTTCTTGAATTCAGCGATCATGTAATCTGTGATCTTCTGGTCGAAGTCATCTCCACCAAGTCTGTTATTACCGGCTGTAGATAATACTTCGATAACTCCGTCACCAATCTCGATAACAGATACATCAAATGTACCACCACCAAGGTCATATACCATGATCTTCTGTTCTTTCTCGTTGTCAAGTCCATATGCAAGTGCTGCTGCTGTTGGCTCGTTGATGATACGTTTTACATCAAGACCTGCGATCTTACCGGCATCCTTTGTTGCCTGACGCTGAGCATCGTTGAAGTAAGCAGGTACTGTGATAACAGCCTCTGTTACTTTCTCTCCAAGGTATCCTTCTGCATCTGCTTTCAGTTTCTGAAGAATCATTGCTGAAATCTCCTGTGGAGAATATTTCTTATCTTCAATTGTTACCTTGTAATCAGTTCCCATCTCTCTCTTGATAGAAGAGATTGTTCTCTCTGCATTTGTTACTGCCTGACGTTTTGCAGGTTCTCCGACAAGACGTTCTCCTGTCTTTGTAAATGCTACAACAGATGGAGTTGTTCTTGCGCCTTCTGTGTTGGCGATAACTGTTGGCTGTCCACCTTCCATTACGGCTACACAGCTGTTTGTTGTTCCTAAGTCAATACCTATAATTTTACCCATGATAATTTCCTCCTGTATTATTCTTTATTCTGATAATTGTGAATATGCTTGTTTCTAGTTTGCTACTTTTACCATGCTGTGTCTTACGACCGAATCACGGTATGTGTAGCCTTTCTGAAATTCTTCGGCAACAATATTTTCACCAAAGTTTTCGTCTTCCACATGCATCACTGCATTGTGGAAATTCGGATCAAACGGCTGGCCTACTGCTTCAATAGGCTTCACCTCTATTCCTTCAAGTGTGGTAACCAGGTGTTTATATACCTTTTCCATTCCCTGAACGAACGGATCTTCTTTGTCTTCTTCCTTTACTGCATCCAATCCTCTTTCGAAGTTATCTACAACCGGAAGAATCTTTTCTATGATATCTTTCGCTCCAATTTCATACATCTGGGACTTTTCCTTTTCTGTACGTTTGCGGAAGTTATCAAACTCTGCCATCTGACGAGTGAGCTTATCTGTCAGTTCTTCTATCTTCTCGTCCTTTTTATCTTTCTTTTTGCCAAATAATTTTTTGCCAGTTTTCTTTTCTGTATCCTCTTTGGCTTCTTCGCTTCCGGCTTCTTCGGAAGTTTCTTCTGTCTCTTCCGCCTCAGCTTCTGCAGATTCAGTCTCAGCTGCGGACTTTTTAGCTTCTTCCACAGCTTCTTTTACCATATCTTCCTGGCTTTTTTCCTGCTTATTCTCCAAGGGTTATTCCACCTTTCTATCATTCTTATGAAACATCTGATCCAGTTCTGTCTGGAGACGCTTCATAGATTTTAAAACATGCTCATAATCCATACGTTTCGGTCCGATAATTCCTATCGTTCCTTTCATACCATCTCCCAGCTCATACGTTGCGGTTACCACACTGCAGTCCCGCATGGTCTGTACCGGTGTCTCATCACCGATATATACCTGGATTCCGGTATTGTCTTCCTTTGCCAGGGTCTGGGTTACCAGCTCGGATAGCTGCTGTTTTTCTTCAAATGCACTGATGATCTCCTGTGCACTCTGGTTATCACTCAGCTCCGGATATTTAAAAATGTTCGTTGCACCACTTGTATAAATCTGCATGTCATCATCCAGATGAATGGCATCCGCAACTGCATCCAGAACATATCCGACTACCTGACTGTGGATTCCTGCCTGCTCTTTCAATCTGGCGATCAGACCCAGGTTGATCTCTTCAATTGCCATGCCATTGAGTGTTGTATTCAGCAGCATGTTTAACTTCAGCAGATTCTCATTACTGATCGGTTCGTCAATGTTGATGATCTTGTTCTTGATCACATTGCCGCCCAGTACAATAACTGCGATCACCTGTTCCTCATCTACCATAGACAACTGAATGAACTTAATCTTATTCGAATTGTTCATCGGAGTGGAAACCATCGTTGCATAATTCGTATTCGTTGCAAGAACCCTTGCCGCCTGCTTCAGAAGCTGATCCATCTTGTCAGCCTTATCAAGCATCTGCTCCTGCATCTCATTTAATTCCTGCTCTTTCTCCTCCATCAGCATGTCTACATAGAGCCTGTATCCTTTGTCCGAAGGAATACGTCCTGCTGACGTATGAGGCTGGATGATATATCCCATCTCTTCCAGATCAGCCATCTCGTTACGAATCGTTGCTGAACTTAAATTCAGATCCGTATATTTGGAAATTGTTCTGGAACCAACCGGTTCTCCTGTCTCCAGATAATTCTGAATGACTGCATGAAGTATTTTCAGCTTTCTTTCACTCAGTTCTTCATGATTTATCACCGGTACCTCCTCCTTTCGGTTTTAGGTTATTAGCACTCTTTATATCTGAGTGCTAACACCTTTCGACTATTAAGATAGCACTCCCGCATATTTTTGTCAACACTGTTTAGATATTTTTTAGAAAGAGACTGCTCCGGTTAATAAATGACCTTCCGGAATTACTGCTCTTCCCGAATATACTGCATCCACTCTTTAATCTCCCTCTCATGCCCATTCTCACTCGGCGTATAGAATTTTTCTCCGGCGATCTCGTCCGGAAGATATTGTTGTTCTACATAATGATGCGGATAATCATGCGCATATTTATACCCTGTACCATGTCCAAGCTTCTGCGCTCCTTTATAGTGCGCATCCTGCAGATGTGACGGAACCGTTGTCTTTGTGCGTTTCACACTTGCCATTGCAGCAAAGATTGCATTGCATGCGGCATTACTCTTTGGGGCAGTCGCTACATAAGTGACTGCCTGCGAAAGGATGATCTGTGCTTCCGGCATACCGATCCTTTCGACCGCCTGGGATGCAGATACTGCTACCGTAAGTGCCATCGGATCTGCATTTCCGACATCTTCCGATGCACAGATCATAATACGTCTGGCTATGAACTTGATATCTTCTCCTGCATACAGCATTTTTGCGAGATAATACACTGCAGCATCCGGATCAGAACCACGCATACTTTTGATAAATGCAGAGATCGTATCGTAATGATTATCCCCGGTCTTATCGTATTTGACTACCCGTTTCTGAATACATTCGGATGCAACATCCAGTGTTATGTGAATCTTTCCGTCTGCAGCCCGCTCGGTTGTCAGGATACCAAGTTCAACCGCATTCAATGCACTTCTGGCATCCCCGCCGGAAATATCCGCAAGGAATTCCAATGCATCTTCCTCTATCACTGCCTGATAGCTTCCCATGCCTTTTACCATGTCATAGACCGCCCTCGTGATCAGCGTCTTAATATCTTCTTTTGCAAGCGGCTGCAGCTCAAAAATGCTCGATCTGGAAAGCAGCGCCCCATTTACTTCAAAATACGGATTTTCCGTTGTTGCACCGATCAGGATGATCGTACCATCCTCCACAAACGGAAGCAGATAATCCTGTTGTCCTTTATTAAATCTGTGGATCTCGTCTACGAACAGGATGGTCTTCTTCCGGTACATTCCCTGCATCTCTTTTGCCCTGGCAATCACTTCTTCCATATCTTTTTTACCCGCAGTCGTTGCATTGATCTGGGTAAATTCCGCACTGGTCGTGTTGGCAATTACTTTTGCAAGTGTGGTCTTCCCTGTTCCCGGAGGACCATAAAAAATGACTGAGCTTAATTTGTCCGCCTTGATCGCCCTGTAAAGCAATTTGTCTTTTCCTATAATATGCTGTTGTCCCACTACTTCTTCCAATGATGTCGGCCGCAGTCTGGATGCAAGCGGAGCTTCCTTTTCCATGTTCTGCTCCCGCATGTAATCAAATAAATCCATTCTTTCATCTCCATTTAGTTGAACCCCAAGAGTACAACTCTAATTCATTATCAGTTCATCGACTGTTACAAATCCAAATCCTTCTTTCTGCAAAATATCCACTATACGCAGTGCTGCATTCACACTGGATTCATAACAGTCATGTAATAGAATAATATCATTTTCCTCTGCCTGCGTCACTACTTTATTGATGATTTCGTCTTCATTGTCTGTTGTCCAGTCCAGCGGATCTATGGTCCACAACACAGGCATGACATCCAGCTTTCTCTCCAGATTCTTCTGCCAGACTCCAAACGGCGGTCTCATATAAGAGACTTCCTCTCCGGTAATTTCGGTGATCACTTCATTTGTCATCAGGATTTCTTCTTGTGCCGTCTCATCCGGCACCTGTGTGATTTCCACATGATGATAGGTATGATTGCCTATCAGATGTCCTTCTTCTGCTTCCCTCTTTACCAGTTCCGGATTATTTTTTGCGTTTTCTCCGATCAGAAAAAATGTTGCTTTTACATTCCGTTCTTTCAATCCGTCCAGAAGCAACGGAGTCCATGTCGGACTTGGTCCGTCATCAAAGGTAATCGCAATCTTCGGGTCCTCTTTTATCATATTTGATGCAACATACCGAATGGCCTTTTCATTCTGTTCCGTATGCATGTTATGAACTTTCACCGTTGTCTTATCTTCCACCCGCACCATCCTTGTCACAAGAAAACAGATTCCCGTTATACAAATGAACAAAACAACGGATTTCTTTTTCTTGTTCCGCATTTTATATGTTGTATCAGATACATAATCTTGATTTAATTCCATGCCGTCCCCACATACCACCATTTCATTTTACTATATGCAAAAGCAGAAAATTCCATGCTCATACCCTTATTTCGAACGCATAAAATACAAAAAAGCGCCAGAATCCTGACGCCTTACATTTATTTTGTTTTTATTTTCTTACGTTTTCCCGATGCCGCTTTCCTTCCCGGTGCAGAAAGCTTTCTGACACTCCATCCAAATGTTCCGAGAGTCTTTCCCAATGTCAGGTATTCTCCGTGAGAATATGCCAGAAGTCCAGCTTTTCCCAGCTGTAGTCTTCCTTTTTTGTCCAGATATTCTTCTCCTACCTGAACAGCCTCTACTTTTGCCAGGAACATATGATGTGAACCAAGTTCTTTTATCTCCGTTACTTTGCACTCAATGTTCACCGGGCACTCTTCTATGATTGGTGCATAGTCAAGCTTTGACGCTTTTGCGGCTGTCAGATGCATCTCTTTCCATTTGTCAACATCGCGTCCGGAACGTACCCCGCACCAGTCTGTTGCCTTTTTCAGTTTCTCGGTTGTCAGATTTACTACAAATTCTCCGCTGTCTTTTAAAAGATTATACGAATATCGTTCCGGTCTTACGGATATATACAGCATCGCCGGATTCGTACATACCGTTCCGGTCCATGCAACTGTTATGATATTCGATCTGCCGGATTTATCCGCAGTACTTACCATCACAGCCGGAAGCGGATACAGCATATTCCCCGGTTTCCAGATCTGCTTTGCCATGTCTTCTCCCCCGCTTCCTTTACTGCTGCAATTCACTTACCAACGTCGGTATCAGCTGTTTCTTTCTGGATACCACACCCTTTAAGATCATCTTCTCCGTGTTTTCTTTCAGGTCAAATGCATCAATGATATACTCTTTTGCCTTTGCCCCACAACATAACAATTCTGTCGACTCATCCAGAATATCTGTCAGCATAAAGAATACCATCTGTACCCCGTTCTTCTCCAGTACTTTCGGAAGATATGGTGTCAGCATCTCTTTTACTTCCTGCAGTTCATCTTTGCTCATGGAATTCAACTGTCCTACGCCAAATACCATATCATTGACTGTAAACTGCTTGAAATCCTGGAAACAGATATCTTCTGCTGTTTTTCCGGCAAGGCTGCTTCCAGCCTTGAACATTGCCTGTGCCTGTTCTTCCAGATTGATACCAGCGATTTTCGCCAGTTTTTTGGCAATCTTTTCATCCAGCGGTGTACAGGTCGGTGAACGGAATAAAAGTGTATCTGAAATAATTGCCGAACACAGAAGCCCTGCCATTGTCGGCTTGATCTCCACATCATTTTCTTTGTACATCTGATATACAATCGTTGCGGTACATCCTACAGGCTGGTTACGGAAAAACACAGGTCCCATTGTCTCTATATTTCCCAGTCTGTGATGATCGATGATCTCCACGATCTCTGCTTCTTCGATACCGTCTACAGCCTGACTCTTCTCGTTATGATCTACCAGAATTACTTTCTTCTTACTTACATTTAAAAAACGACGTCTGGATATGAACCCCCTGAACTTTCCGTGTCTGTCAATAATCGGGAAATCACGGTATTTCTTCTTCGCCATCACTTCCTTGATATCTTCCACATAATCACTCATATGGAAAGAAACCAGAGGTGCCTTCGTCATAAAACGCTTAACCGGAACACTCTGGTTGATCAGTCTTGCCGCAGTAAATGTATCGTGTGGCGTACTGATGATCACCGTACTCTGTTCATCTGCACGCTTGATCACTTCTTTTGAAACCTCCGCATTCTGGCAGACAACCATACAGCTTACATCAATATCCAGGGCACACATCTGTGACTCTACACGGTTTCCAAGAATCACCAGATCATCCTTTTCAATAAATTCCTGCATCAGTTCCGGACTGGACGCACCGATTGCCGCTTTCCCTTTGGTAAAATATCCGTGTTCATTACCGGTTACCATCTCTCCATCCAATGTATTCATGATGTTACGGTACTGTGTTTTTGCTTTGGAAAGGATCATGTTATCATATACATCCATATAAGATGTTGCGATATCTCCTGTGGAAATCACACCAAGAAGTTCTTCATCTCTTAATATAGGAATGGTCTTGATGTTATTCTCCTTCATCTTTATCCAGGTATCTTTCATGGATACATTCGGACCGACACCATCAATCTGATGGATATCCATATCCTTTACCTGCAGTTTTACATTCTCAAGAAGTGTCGGTACTTTTACCCCGAACTTCTGTAATACATAATGTGTCTCTTCATTTATCTGACCGGCTCTTTTGGCTACATAATCATTACCGGTTATTTCTCTTTTTAAATTCGCATAGGCAATTGCCGAACAGATGGAATCTGTATCTGGATTCTTATGTCCCACAACGTATATTTTTTCTTCTTTTTTAGCCATCTTTTATCTTTCACATCCTTTTGCTTATATCTTTCAAATATTAAGCTTGCCATCTTTTTGAAGTTTCGTCAACCTTTATTTCCATGTATTTCGTATTTTTCTTTGAACAATATTACAGTTCTATGCTATACTGAAATTAATACTGGAGAACATGTTATTTGCATGCTCTTACTATTACTAAGAAGGGAATTATTACACTATGAGCGAAGAATTATTACACGAACAAACACAGACCGAAGAAGCATCTGTTACAATGGCTGACCTTGAGGAACATTTCGATGATGCAAATCCATGGAACGTAGTAAAATCTTATATGGAAAAAGGCACGATCCTGCCTGTAAAAGTAGAAGGGATTGTAAACGGCGGAGCCATTGCCATGATCGAGGGAATCCGCGGATTCATTCCTGCATCCAGATTATCTCTTTCTTATATTGAAGATCTGGAAACATATCTGTTAAAAGATATTGAAGTCAGGGTCATCGATGTAGATGAGGCCAATAACCGTCTTGTGCTCTCTGCACGTGAGATTCTGCAGGAAAAAGCAAGAAAAGAAAGAGAAGCCCGAATTGCGGCTGTCAAAGTCGGCAGCGTAGTAACAGGTACGGTAGAAAGTCTTCAGAACTACGGTGCATTTGTGGATCTCGGCAACGGACTCTCCGGACTGGTACACATCTCCCAGATCAGTTTAAAACGGATCAAATCACCTTCTGATGTGTTAAATGTCGGAGACGAGGTAAATGTAAAGATCATCGGAGTAAAAGACGGTAAGATCAGTCTCAGCATGAAAGCTCTTGAAGAAGAGAAAAAAGAAGAAGAGGAAATCCATGTAGAGATTCCTAAAGCTGAGGAGATTGGTACAAGTCTTGGAGATCTATTCAAAGGGTTGAAATTAGATTAATTGGGATTTAATTCAGGAAGGCGTTGGATACCCGAACCGGAATAAAGCTTGGAAAGGCGTTCCTGTTCAGGTT
>CAKRCY010000060.1:0-11897 GCA_934309195.1 uncultured Dorea sp. | reverse complement strand
TGCTTCAAATACTGCTTCGTATAAGTGCAGACTGCAAAGCATTTTCCGCACAGATCTGCATCAATTCCCGTGCTTTTTTGCATGATCTCACGGCATTTCTTATGACACGTGGAGATGGCTATGATATTTTCACGAGGTATGCCGGGGCGCCACAAAGTATTTTTCAGGGCATGTGCCGGACAATATCTGACGCAGGCATGACAGGCACCGCATTGAGAGCGTGTAACCGGAGCATCGCAGGTCAGCGGGGCATCGGTCAGAAGAGAAGCAATCCTTACGGCAGATCCATATTGCGGTGTCACCAGCCGGTTGTTTTTACCGATCCAGCCAAGACCGGCTCGGGTGGCAATCGTTTGATGTGACAATGGAATACAGTTATCTGAATCTGTCATTTCCTGGTCTGTCGTCCGGGCATAAGCATGATAGCCTTTGTCAGTCAGGTATTTCGCACCGGCAGTTACGATGGTGTTCAGTTTGTCACTCAAAGAATTGTAAAGTTCGTAGTATTCTCTTGTCGGAGCAAGCTGAAGACCTTTGATGACGTGTTTCGGTAACGGGATTGCGATTGCAATACCGACCGGATAGTCAGAAGATGGAACTGCGGTCAGATCCCCAATTCCGACCAAAGCAGCACCCTGTGAGATTAGATAATCTCTGAATTCTTTTGTGGGATTCATAAAAATCCCTCCTTTCAGAACATTTCCGTTCATTGACTTATTGTACATTCAATTTTACAATAGAATGAAGAAGAAAGATAGTGGGAAGGGAAACTATTATGGGAAGTAGAATGGCGGAATTAATAGAAGCAATTCAGGAAAGTGAAGGAAGGGCAGACCGCAGGGTGCTTACTATGCTGGAAGGCGAATCCATTTCTGAAAAGGCACTGGTCATAGATGGAAAAATTGTCTGGGAAAGCAGGAAAAATGGTTATTTTCATGGATATACAGATGAGATAAAGAATATTACAGAAAGTGGAATCACCTATATTGGAAATGAGAAAGTATTCTGTGATACATTGGGACAGGAAAAACAGATTGTGATCTGTGGTGCCGGTCATGTGTCGATTCCGGTGATTAAAATGGCAGTGATGATGGACTGTGAGGTAATTGTACTGGAAGATCGTCCGATGTATGCGGATCATGCAAGACTGGCCGGGGCGTCACAGGTTATCTGCGAACCATTCGAAGAAGCACTGGACAAGATACAGGGAAGTGCGGATACGTATTTTGTGATCCTGACGAGAGGACACCGGTATGACCAAATCTGTCTGGAGAAAATAGCCGCAAAAGAGCATGCCTATATCGGTATGATCGGAAGCCGTAGAAGAACAGCACTGGTAAAACAAAGTCTGGCGGAAAAAGGCGTGGATCAGGAGGTGCTGGATGCAGTGTATACACCGATCGGTCTGGATATCGGAGCGCAGACACCGGCAGAGATCGGAGTGGCAATTATTGCAGAGATTATTGAAGTAAAGAACAGGAAGAAACGGACATATGGATATTCCAAAGAAATTATGCGTGCGCTGACTGCTCAGGAACCGTATCCGGAAAAGAAGATAATGGCAACGATCATTACCAGACACGGTTCCGCACCACAGGGGCTGGGAACCAAAATGCTGATATACAGAGATGGCCGCTGCGTTGGGACGATCGGCGGTGGATGTATGGAAGCAAAAGTCATCCAGATTGCCAGACTTATGGCAGCAGGAGAAGGAGAACAGGCAAGGATCTGCCATGTAGACATGACCGGAAATGAAGCCGAAGAAGAAGGTATGGTCTGTGGCGGGGAAGTGGATGTATTTCTGGAAATTGTCTAAGCGCGGAAAACAGAATCACCGGAGGCATTAAAACGATGATAGAAGTAGAGGTAAAAATACCCATTGAAAATATAGAAAAGATAAAACAAAAATTGCTTGAAACAGGGTTTATATATCAGAAAACCGTTGTGGAGACAGATACTTATTTTACCAGTGATCACTATGATATGCGGAAGAATGACAAGGCACTGCGCATTCGTAAGACGGAGAATCTGGATACGGGAGAAGTAAAAGCTCAGCTTAACTGCAAAGGACCGAAATTAGACCAGGTATCCATGACCAGGAAAGAAACAGAGATGGAGATCCTGGAACCGGGAAAGATGGAAGATATTCTTAAAGAACTTGAATTTTATCCAGCGTCTTGCAGAGTGAAGAAGAAAAGAGGTTATTATATAAAAGATCATATGACAGCAGCTGCAGATAAGGTAGAGAATCTGGGCAGCTTTCTGGAATTGGAAATAATTGTTGCAAAAGAAGAAGAACGAGCAGGCGGATTGGATACGATATATGAGGTAATGAGAATGTTGGGATGTGAAAAGATAAAGACAGTAAGGGATTCATATTTGTCAATGTTAGAAAAAAAAGGTGTCTAGCATCAGAAAGAGCCATGAGGGACAGATAAAGAGCCAAAATTTCCCGTCCCCGTGGTTAGTTGTTGACAAAAATTATCGATAAGTCTATACTAACCTTACGAGTTGAGAAATATTATCAGTAACAGTGGGAATACCCCCACTTTCTGTAGATAAATTTGGAAGGAAGTACAGACGATGACATTAAAAGAATTACCGATTGGCAAAAGTGCAACATTGACAGTCGTAGGTGGAGAAGGTGCATTGAGACAGCATTTTCTGGATATGGGACTCATTCCGGGGGCAGACGTTACCATGGTAAAATACGCACCAATGGGGGATCCGGTGGAACTTCGTATCCATAGTTATGAACTGACACTCAGGCTTGCAGATGCGGAAAAGATAGAGATTACAGATGTCCGTGATGAGATTAAGATTAAGAATCAGATTCCGAAAGAGAAGATTGATCATCCGGGACTTGGAGAAGGTGGAAAATATCATGAAAAAGCAGATGAGAATCCACTGCCGGATGGAACAACACTGACGTTTGCACTGGCAGGAAATCAGAATTGCGGAAAGACGACACTGTTCAACCAGCTGACCGGCTCTAATCAGCATGTGGGAAATTTCCCGGGAGTGACAGTTGACCGTAAAGATGGAGTGATCAAGGAACACAGTGATACCCTGGTGACAGATCTGCCGGGAATCTACTCTATGTCGCCGTATTCCAGCGAAGAGATCGTGACCAGAAACTTTGTGTTAAATGAGCATCCAAAGGGAATCATCAATATCGTGGATGCAACCAATATTGAGCGGAATCTGTATCTGACCATGCAGCTGATGGAGCTGGATATTCCTATGGTTCTGGCACTGAATATGATGGATGAGGTGCGGGACAACGGCGGTTCGATCCTGGTAAATGAGATGGAGCAGGAACTTGGAATACCGGTTATTCCGATATCAGCTGCGAAGAATGAAGGAATTGGCGAACTGATCGAGCATGCTGTGCATGTAGCAAAATATCAGGAAAGTCCGGGAAGACAGGATTTCTGTGACGCGGACGATCACGGCGGGGCAGTACACAGATGCCTGCACGGGATCATGCATCTGATCGAGGATCATGCAAAGAAGGCAGACATTCCGGTAAGATTTGCGGCATGCAAACTGGCAGAAGGGGATGAACTGATCCTGGAACAGCTCAAGCTGGATGAGAATGAAAAACAGCTTCTGGAGCATATTGTAAAGCAGATGGAACAGGAACGTGGGCTTGACCGGTCCGCAGCAATTGCAGATATGCGTTTTACATTTATTGAGAAGATCTGTGATGCTGCGGTTGTGAAGCCGAAAGAAAGCAAGGAACATCTGCGAAGTGTGAAGATGGATAAGATCCTGACAGGAAAATATACAGCCATTCCATGCTTTGTTGCAATTATGGCGGCTGTATTCTGGCTGACATTTAATGTGATCGGAGCTGCGTTGTCGGATTTGCTGGATGTAGGAATCTCGGCACTTACGAATCTGGTAGATGGTGCGCTGACATCATGGAATGTCAATTCCGTTATACATTCGCTGGTAATCGATGGAATCTTTAACGGTGTGGGAAGCGTGTTAAGTTTCCTGCCGGTTATCGTGACCTTATTCTTTTTCCTGTCCATTCTGGAAGACAGCGGGTATATGGCAAGAGTTGCATTTGTGATGGATAAATTACTCCGTAAGATCGGACTTTCCGGACGGAGTATCGTACCGATGCTGGTGGGATTCGGATGTACGGTTCCCGGTGTTATGGCGAGCAGGACACTGCCTTCGGAGAGAGACCGTAAGATGACGATCCTTCTGACACCATTTATGAGCTGTTCGGCGAAACTCCCGATTTATGCATTTTTTACGGCAGCATTTTTCCCGAAACAAGGAGCGGTAGTGATGGTAGCGTTATATTTTGGCGGAATTCTGATGGGAATCCTGATGGCGCTTCTTTTAAGAGGAACGATGTTCAAAGGTGAAGCCGTACCATTTGTCATGGAACTTCCGAATTACCGCATGCCGGGAGCAAAGAATGTAGGGCAGCTTCTGTGGGAAAAAGCAAAGGACTTTTTGCAGAGGGCATTTACCGTAATCTTCTTTGCAACAATTATCATCTGGTTCCTGCAGACATTTAACTTACACATGAATGTGGTGGCAGATTCCAAGGACAGTATCCTGGCAGTTGTAGCAGGAATCATTGCACCGGTATTCCTTCCGCTTGGTTTCGGAAACTGGAAGATTTCAACTGCACTGATCACAGGATTTATGGCAAAGGAAAGTGTGGTATCTACGCTTTCGGTACTCTTTGGAAGTACGGCAGAACTGACGGGGGCAATTACACCGGTGGCAGCCGCAAGCCTTTTGGTCTTCTGCCTGTTGTATACACCATGTGTTGCGGCAATTGCATCGATCAAGAGAGAACTTGGTGCAAAATGGGCGGCATATGTGGTGCTTGGACAATGTGTGGTTGCGTGGATCGCAGCATTTATCGTGCATCTGATTGGTACGTTGGTGATGTAAAGAGTCATAAAAACTCCTGTGGATGGAAATAAATATGTTCCATTCACAGGAGTTTTTTGCTGTATATATTAAATTACATGCTCTGCTTTTACGATTTGTTCTTTTGTCTTATATCTTCCGCTGCGTCGGAGACTTGCGAATAAAGAGCCTGAAATATTGTGCCATACACTGAAGATTGCTCCGGGCAGTGTGGCAAATGGGTTTGCAGCAAAGTTTGCGGTGGCAAGTGTGATAGCAAGACCGCTGTTCTGCATACCGACTTCGATCGCAAGGGCAGTTGCTTTGTCATATTCCACATGGAAGATGCGCCCGGCAAGTAATCCAAGCCCCATACCTGCAAGATTATGTAAGATAACGATACAGAGTACGAGGAATCCGGATGTCATGATCTTTTCCGCATTTACTGCGACGATTCCGCTGATGATCATGACGATGGATACAACGGAGATCAGCGGAAGGATGCCGGATAATTTTTCAATTTGTCTGCCGATCAGTCTTCGTAGAAGGATACCCAGAAGAACCGGGATCAGTACGACCTTTACAACCGAGATCACCATTCCCAGGAAAGATACCTGAACCCATGCACCGGCAAGTAAGTATACCAGAAGCGGCGTCATAACCGGTGCTGCCAGAGTTGAAGTGATCGTCATACCAACAGAAAGTGCAACATCACCACCTGCGATATAAGTGATTACATTGCTGGCAGTTCCGCCGGGACAGCATCCGACCAGGATGACACCAAGTGCGATATCCGTTGGCAGATGAAAGAGGACCGAGAGTCCCCATGCGATCAGCGGCATAATCGTATATTGTGCGACAAATCCGATAATGATCTCTTTTGGTCTGGTAAATACTACTTTAAAATCTCCGATATGAATCGTCAGTCCCATGCCGAACATGGCAACGCCGAGAAAGATCGAAGTATAGTTTGTAGTCCATGCAAATCCATCACGCCAGAAGAAGGCAATGACAGAAAAGCAGATAATAATCATTCCAATATATTTGGTAAGAACAGAGCTGATCCGTGATAATACCTTTGTTATCTGCTCCATATATTATACCTCGTAACTGAAATTGTCGATGAGCCGGGTCTTTCCGATGTAAACTGCCATAGCAATCAGGACGTCATCATTTACAGTGTCAACAGGCTGCATGCTGAGTGCATCAACCATGGATACGTAATCGATACGTGCCAGTGGTTCACTGTTTATGATCTCACACATCGGTTCTAATACTTCAGATGCTGAAATGCCATTCCGGATCAGTTCCTGGCCTTTTTTTACAGCTTTTGAAAGGCAGAGGGCAGCTTTGCGTTCTTCGCAGCTTAAGTATGTATTACGGGAAGATTTGGCAAGTCCGTCTTCTTCACGTACGATCGGGCATCCGACGATCTGGATATCAAAGTTCAGATCCAGAACCATTTTACGGATGATAGCAAGCTGCTGTGCATCTTTCTGTCCAAAGTAAGCACGGTCCGGTTTTACGATGTTAAATAACTTTGATACAACGGTACACACCCCTTTGAAATGGATAGGACGTGTCTTGCCGCACAGAGTATCAGATAAAGTATCGATACTGACAAATGCGTGTGGATCATGATACATTTCCGCCGGTGACGGGCAGAAGATCAGATCTGCTCCGATGCTTTCACAAAGTGCACTGTCGCGGTCAAAGTCTCTTGGATAAGCTTCCAGATCTTCATTCGGTCCAAACTGTGTCGGATTGACGAAATCAGATACAACAACGATATCATTTTCCTCGCGGCAGCGGCGGATCAGACTGGCATGTCCCTCGTGGAGATATCCCATAGTAGGGACAAGACCGATGGTCTTACCTTCTTTCTTCCAGTTATTTACGAGTTCTCTTGTTTTTTCAATTGTGTTAGTTACCTGCATTGGTATTCTCCTTTATTCGTTATAATTCGGAGAGTTCTCTTCTGAATACACTGTGATCTCAGGTGATTGCATGTAAAAAAATACGTTGTGATAATTGAGTATCTTTTTATTCCATGTCTTTTAACAGTCCGTGACGTTCATAATTGGTCACGCGGCTTACCTTGTTCTCCTCATCTACGAATACAACCGCAGGTTTGTGTTCTTTTGCTTCATCCGGCGTATACTGTCCGTAAGCCATGATGATAATCTTATCTCCGGTACTGACACATCTTGCAGCAGCTCCGTTTAAGCAGATCATTCCACTGCCACGCTGTCCGCTGATGGTGTACGTTTCGAAACGGCTTCCGTTGTTTACATCAACGATCTGGACTTTCTCATATTCGAGAATTCCAGCAGCCTCCAGTAATGCTTCATCCACCGTAATGCTTCCTACATAATCAAGTTCTGCCTGAACGACAGTAGCGCGGTGGATCTTTCCTTTTAATAATTCAAGTGTCATCTCATATATCCTTTCCTTTTAAGGAAAAAAATTCAGCCAGAATATATCTGGTCCTGAGTCTTATTTCCTGAAAATATAAGCTCATTTTTGTTGAAAATTATGAGATTCCAGTGCTTCAGTTCTGAGTATGGTTCTGTCAGGGACAGATACCGTCTCCGCTGTTCATTATAAAAAGGCAGAGAAGGTATGTCAATCTATGTATACGAAAAAAAAATAGAACCGGATTTCTGAAATTATAAATCCGGTTCTGTATTATTTCTTATTATCTTTTTTTCTTTTCCTTTGCAAGGAGTGCGGCACCAAGTGCACCTGCATATCTTCCATGTTCGGTAGGAGATACGGTCTGTCCGAGTTTCTGTGAGAGAATCTTCGTAAAGTAGGTGCTGTTACTGAGTCCGCCAGTCAGGATTACTTTATCCGGCAGGTTTTTCTTCATGGCAAGCTGTGCCACCTTGTTGGCAACGGAATCGACAACACCGGCTGCGATATCTTCCCGCTTCTGTCCTTCACCGATATAATTGATGACCTCAGATTCGGCAAATACTGTACACAGGGAACTGATCGGAAGAACTGTTCCTTTATCTGCCATATCAAATAGTTCCTGCAGCGTAACGCCTAAGCGGTTTGCCATAATCTCCAGAAATTTACCGGTTCCGGCAGAACACTTATCATTCATCTGGAAGTCCTGTACCATACCGCCGGACACCAGGATGATCTTGGTATCCTGTCCGCCGACATCGATAATTGCACATTCATCACCGGCCATCTCACGGCCGCCTCTTGCATGGCAGGTAATCTCTGTGATAACATGATCAGCAAAATCTACGGCAACACGGCCATATCCGGTTGCGACAACTTTCGAATCGTCCGATAACACATCAATACCATCTTCTAATAAACGGTCCTTGATCGTCTGGCAGGTTTCTTTGCTGCTCCATCCGGTCGGCAGTACAAAATGTAGATCGTGATCTCCTTTTACAGCAACTTTGGATGCGGTAGATCCGATATCAATTCCAATATAATTCATAAATTCTTTCCTCGCTTAACACTAATTTTTTAACAATATCTGTCCCGCCGTGGATTAATATCCCGTTCAATGGCGGCAATTTTCAAAATCTCAATATGATTCTCGTCGATGAATTTCCGGATCGCTTCCAGATCCTCTTCTCTGACGAGCAGTGAGATGCCGCAGCACTTACTGGCTACGCGCGGCGTAGGAGCGATGGTGGCCTTGATACCGGCTTCTTTTAATATCCCATACAGACGCATCCCGTTGTCATGGTTGGGAAATAATACATAATGCTGTATCTTTTGCATGATCTGTTACCTCGGTTACTTATTTGTTATCTAACATTTCGATAAATGCACTGATTCTGGTACGAAGCTGTCCGGCGTCACTGTCGGTGTAATCCGTTTCGATTCCAAGAACAGGGATACCGGCTTCTTTCATTGCTTTCTCTACAAAATATCCCTCGGTATCATACAGGTTACAGAACTTAAGGTTCACATCAATGATACCATCAACTTTGTATTCTTTTGCAAGACGTAAGATGTCATCGATACGTCCTTCATTCGGTGTGAAGCATGCACAGTTGATCTTCATGTATCTTTCGGCCAGAGCCATGTACTGGTCTTCCAGGGTTGTCTTGCTTTCATCAACAAGATTTTCGAAATATCTGGTTCCGGTACACATCTCTTCGCAGACGATCGCTGCTCCGCTGGTCTCTACAATATTATGAAGCTTCCAGTTCGGAATTGCAAGAGGAGTTCCGGTCAGCATGATACGTTTGGTTCCAGCAGGAACAACACTCACACCGTCTTTCACCCTCTGATCCAGTTCGTCGCATAACTTGTTTGTCATCTGTGTAAATCTTGCAGGATCATCATAGAATGCAATCTGAGAGATCAGAAGCACATCACATCCGCTGATCGGAAGATTCTCATTCTTGCGCAGGTTGTAAAGACGTTCCAGGGCTTTTCGTTTATTATTAATTAAGGTAATGCTTTCTGCCAGTTTTTCAGCAGTTACTTCATTTCCGGTAAATTCTTCCACGACATTCTTAAATGTCTCGATTTCTTCTGCCCAGGCTTTGATGTCTTTGGCGCGCTTCATCTGTGGAAGATCCATGACATGTAACGGTACATCTTTGGAAAGAATCTCCCATGCTTTCTTCTTACCATCGCAGGTTGTCTCCCCAATGAACATATCTGCGATACGGAAGAATGGACAGGTACGGTCAAGACGTGCACCGACAGATGCCTTGATCAGTGGACAGGTATTGGCAGGCAGGACTTTCTCTCCGCCGGGAACCCAGAACTGGGAGCCGCCACATAATCCGGTAGCAATGGCATCTGCTGCGAATACGATCTCATCCGGTACATATACACAGAATGTACCGAATACTTTCCCGCCTTTTTTCTGATGCTCGATCAGTTCCGCAGGGCGGATACCATGAATATCGGCAACCACCATATTATAATAGTCCATAGAATCCGGACGGTTTTCCTGTGATAAAAATACATCCCCGAATGCCTGCGGCAGTACTGCGCAGAGCTGGTCATGCAGTTCTACATCCATTCCAAGTTCTTCCCACATTTTACGATAATCAGCCATTTTAAAATACCTCCTTATAGTGTAATTGATCCGATTGTATCGATAAAATAACCGTAACACGTTTGGAAGGCCGGGGCAATGCATACCGGAGGAATTGATTATAGATAATTTGCAAGTTCAATAAAATATATTTATAAATTCTATACTGAGAATAGTTCTCGGAATCCATCGATGCAGCAGTCAATTTCTTCGGTGGTATTGAAGTGGCTGAAGGCAAAACGGATGGTTCCATGTGGCATGGTATGCAAGGTCTGATGAGCCATCGGAGCACAGTGAAGACCGACTCTTGTCATGATCCCGTAATCCTGTTCCAGGGAAAATGCAATCTCGGCATTATCATACTCCGGAAAATCAAGAGAGACGACAGCAAGCCGGTCCCGGATCGTCTGTTTTCCCGCAACATGTGCCTGTGGGATTTCCTGTATTTTTTTAAGAAAATACCCGGTCAGTTCCATTTTCTTCTGATGGATAGCCGGAATGCCTGCTTCTTCCAGATAAGTCAGGGCAGCATGGAGTCCGATGATACCGGGAAGGTTCATGGTACCGCTTTCATACTTGTCCGGAAGATAGTCCGGCATAAGGAGTGAATCCGACTGGCTTCCGGTTCCGCCTGCGATCAGAGGCGTCAGTTCATGATCCAGTGCTTCCGATATCAGAAAGCCGCCGATACCCTGGGGACCAAGGAGACCTTTGTGTCCGGTAAAAGCAAGAAAATCAATGTTACATTCCTGCATATCGATGTCGACAGAACCGGCACTCTGTGCAGTGTCTACGGCAAAGAACAGATGATGGCGCCGGCAGATCTCACCAATCTCCCGGATCGGCAGAATGGTTCCGCATACATTGGACGCATGAAGCATGATGACCGCTTTTGTCTCCGGGCGGATCAGTGCTTCGATAGATTCCGGGTGCGTGGTACCATCTGTTTCAGCAGGGATCATCGTGTAATGAATGTCCTGTGAAGCAAGCTGGCAGAGTGGACGCATCACGGCATTATGTTCCAGACTGCTGACCAGTACATGGTCTCCGGGTTTCAGGAGTCCTTTGATCAGATAATTCAGGGAATAAGTGATCCCCGGTGTGAATATGACATGCCTGGAATCCGGTGCATGAAAAAGTCTGGCGAGCTGCATACGTGTGAGAAGCACCAGACTTTCCAGTTCATATGCACCTTCATAATTTCCCCGGTTGATATTGAAGGCGCCGGACTCTAAAAGTTCTGACATAGAAAAGGCAACTTGGGGTGCTTTCGGCCAGGATGTGCTGCCATTGTCAAAATATATTTTTGGATTCATATTGAAAACCTCCATGATAAGACATCCTATAGTTCGTGTATCATTATTGCTATTGTAACAGATTACCGGATGGAAAATACAGAGGATTATCAAAAATAATATAGCTTTGTACGTTATCATAGAAAAAGCAAATGATGATTATAGATAAAAATAATAGAACAAACCGACTTATCAATATTTCCTATTAGGTAAAATGAAGTGTGAGTGGTATGATAGTCTTATGAAAAATTTATCAAAAAATCAGAAAAAATACGGAGGAATTTTATTATGGAGTTAATTAAAGAACTGCCGGAAGTGTTCGAAGAATTTGCCGAGCAGCGTCAGAAATCATTTATGGCAATGAAAGGATTAAAGGATCAGGGAGTTCCGGTTGTCGGAGCATATTGTACTTATTTCCCAGCAGAGATCGCAAGAGCAATGGGAGCAGTTACAGTAGGTTTGTGTTCTGTATCCGATGAGACAATTCCGGATGCAGAGAAAGATCTGCCAAAAAACTTATGTCCATTGATCAAATCAAGCTATGGATTTGCCAAGACAGATAAATGTCCATTCTTCTATTTCTCAGATGTAGTTGTTGGGGAGACAACCTGTGACGGAAAGAAGAAAATGTATGAGTACATGTCAGATTTCAAAGATGTATTTGTAATGGAACTGCCAAATACACAGAG
>CAKRCY010000059.1:0-12258 GCA_934309195.1 uncultured Dorea sp. | reverse complement strand
TTTACTCCGTCGATTCCTCTGTCATCCCACTCAGCATCTAACTCCGGTGGTCCAACGAAGAGTTCATACATTCTCAGAGAATCACATCCATAGTCTCTTACCAGATCATCCGGTGATACGACATTTCCTTTTGATTTACTCATCTTGATACCGTTCTTACCAGTAATCATTCCCTGGTTGAACAGTTTATGGAATGGCTCATCAAAATCTACTACCCCGATATCATATAAGAACTTGGTGTAGAAACGTGAGTACAGAAGGTGAAGTACCGCATGTTCTACTCCTCCGATATACATATCTACCGGAAGCATCTCATCTGCTTTTTCTCTTGATACCAGTTCTTTATCATTGTGGTTATCTACGTAACGCAGGAAGTACCATGAAGATCCTGCCCACTGTGGCATTGTGTTTGTCTCTCTCTTTGCATCAGCACCACACTGCGGACACTTACAGTTTACCCACTCATCGATTGCGGCAAGCGGGGATTCTCCTGTTCCTGTAGGTTCGTAAGATTCTACTTCCGGCAGACGGAGTGGAAGCTCTTCTTCCGGCACCGGTACATTTCCACATTTTGGACAATGTACGATCGGGATTGGTTCTCCCCAGTATCTCTGACGTGAGAATACCCAGTCACGCAGCTTGAAGTTCACTGTTGCTCGTCCGATTCCACGCTCTTCGATCATATGCGGAGCTTCTTTCTTCAGTACAGAAGATTCCTGTCCATTCCATTCTCCGGAATTGATCATTGTTCCGACAGCATCTGTGTAAGCCTCTGTCATGTTCTCAATCTCTTTTCCGTCTTTTGCAATTACCTGGATGATCGGAATATTGAACTTTGTAGCAAATTCAAAGTCACGGTCATCATGAGCCGGTACACACATGATTGCTCCTGTACCATAGTCAGCAAGTACATAATCAGAAAGCCAGATTGGAACTTTCGCCCCGTTGATCGGATTGATTGCATAGCTTCCTGTGAATACACCTGTCTTTTCCTTATCCTGCATACGGTCTACGTTCGACTTCATAGAAGCATCATAAATATACTGTTCTACTGCTTCTCTTGTCTCATCATTCGCAAGGCTCTTAGCCAGTTCATGCTCCGGTGCCAGAACCATGAATGTTGCTCCGTATAAAGTATCCGGTCTTGTTGTATAAACTGTGATCTTCTCGTCTCTTCCTTCTACAGGGAAATCAACCTCTGCTCCGTAAGATTTACCGATCCAGTCAGCCTGCATCTTCTTAACCTTCTCCGGCCAGTCCAGCTTATCCAGATCATTTAACAGTCTGTCTGCGTATTTTGTGATCTTTAACATCCACTGACGGAGGTTCTTCTTTGTAACCTCAGCACCGCAACGTTCACATTTCCCGCCGACTACTTCTTCGTTTGCAAGTCCTGTCTTACATGAAGGGCACCAGTTGATTGGGAATTCTTTCTCGTATGCAAGTCCTTCTTTGAACATCTTAACGAAAATCCACTGTGTCCATTTGTAGAAGTTCGGATCTGTTGTATTCACTTCTCTGTCCCAGTCGTAGAGAGCTGCGATCTCATTGATCTGACGTTTGATATTCTTAATATTGGCAGCTGTTGAGATCTCCGGATGAACACCCATCTTAATTGCATAGTTCTCAGCCGGAAGTCCGAATGCATCCCATCCCATTGGATGAATGATGTAATAGCCCTGCTGTAATTTATAGCGGCTCCATACATCAGAGATTACATATCCTCTCCAGTGACCTACATGAAGTCCATTTCCTGATGGATATGGGAACATATCCAGACAGTAATATTTTTCTTTCTTATTTCCATCTTCATCAAACTGGACGTTTACCGGGTTTTCTTCCCATTTTTCACGCCACTTTTTTTCAATTGCCTTATGATTATAAGGGATCTTTGACATTTTTTTGTCCTCCTGTTTTTATATGGTAACTGATTTTATTATAGGAATACACATCCTATAAAAATAAAAAAGCCTGCTCATCTCATTATAAGAGACGAAAAAGGCTTATATTCCGTGGTACCACTCTTCTTCACCCGACATTGCCTGTCAGATGCACTCATTTTTCTTCTATAACGGGAAGCACCCGCTTCTGCCTATGTGATCTTCAATAAATCCGTTCAGCAAAAGGACTCTGAGGTGAGTTGGGAGTCTTCGTCTGCTGTCTCGCACCAACCGACAGTTCTCTTATCAGACACCGGACCCTTAATACTCCTCTTCTGCGTCTTTTCAATATTCTTCATTATTATATGAAGAATGTTAAAATAAGTCAAGACCTGTCTTCAAGAAAGTACAGAAATACCTTGTAAATTCCTTATATTTTTTATCACATGCTTTCAATTATTTCCCTGTCGCAAAGTTAACATTTTAGCCAAAAAAATTGTCAGAAAATTCATTTTTTTAGTTGTTCTCACCAGTTTCTTAGTGTATAATAAGGATAAGTAATTACTACTGATGCAGATCAGTAAATATGATACATAAAGGAGAGTGTTTACCATGGTTTATTTATTAGCAGGTCCGAAAGGAACAGGAAAAACACAGCAGATGATCGAGCAGGCCAATGAGGCTGCAAAAAAATGCAATGGAAATGTTGTATTTATCAAAAAAACACACCGCGATACAGCGAGTGTAACATTTGATATCCGCACAATTTGTATGGATGATTTCCCGGCAATCACAAACATTGACGAATATATCGGATTTTTATATGGTATGTACAGTTCTAATCACGATATCGAGTACGTATTTATCGATGGCATCTTAAAACACGCTGATATCTCACTGGATAATATTCCGGCATTTATTGACCGCCTGAAACAGGTTTCCAAAGAATGTGAAGTTGAATTCTATGTCAGCATCAGTGCAAGTAAAGAAGAACTTGCTGACGTAAATACAGAAGGATGCAAATATCTGAACTAATCCTTCCTATTGAGAAAGAATGATCCGACAGTCCATTTTCCAATGGACTGTCGTTTTATGTCACAATAAGATATAAAAAGCAAAAAAGCAGGTCTGACAATCCTGCCATGTACAGGAGAGAAAACGTATGAGCGGAATTAAAGATGCAAAAAAGAAAAGGGCACGCAGAAGGCGCAAGAGACAGATTCAGCGTATTCTGCTGATCATTGCCATGATACTGATCCTGATCGGATTCCTATTCCTGATCCGGGCCGCAGTCCATGCTGTGGTAAACAAATTCACCGGCCCTACTGTCACAACCTCAGCAGACAAAACTGCCGGTTCCAAAAAAAGCACAAAAAAGACTGCAAAAAAAAGCAGCAAAAAAAAGGAGGCTTCAAAAAAGAAAGCTTCAAAAAAGAACACTCCCCCCAAAAACACTCCAAAAAAGAAGGCTTCCGAAAAAACTTCTTCTGAAAAAGACGCTGTAGAATTACAAACGGTAACGCTCAGTAAAAAGGATAAAAAGAGTACGGACAAGGTTTCTCTTACCATCAGCTCAACCGGAGACTGTACGCTTGGAACTGACGAAAGTTTCAACTATTCTACCAGCCTGAATGCGTACTATGAATCACATGGTGCTGATTATTTCTTCCAGCATGTCAGATCCATTTTCAAAAAAGATGACCTGTCCATTGTCAATATGGAAGGAACTCTCACTGACGAGACGGCCCGTGAAGCAAAAACTTTTGCTTTCAAAGCTCCTGCCGAATATGCTTCCATCCTTTCCGGCAGTTCTATTGAAGCAGCCAATCTCGCCAACAACCACAGTCATGATTATGGAGAGAAGAGTTATACCGACACGATTTCCGCACTGGAGGATGCCGGGATTGCTTCCTTCGGTTATAACCGCATCAAGATTTTAAAGATAAAAGGTATAAAAGTCGGTGTCACCGGAATCTATGAACTTGCAGACCATCAAAAACGTGCATCTCAGGTAAAACAAAATATCAAAGCCCTGAAAAAAGCCGGCGCGCAGGTCATCATCGTGAATTTCCACTGGGGAATCGAAAAGCAGTATACACCGGATGAAAACCAGAAAGCTCTCGCACATCTTGCTGTCGATGAAGGTGCGGATCTTGTGATCGGCCACCACCCTCATGTCCTTGAAGGGATTGAAGAATATAATGGAAAATACATCTGCTATAGTCTCGGTAATTTCTGCTTTGGCGGCAATTCAACACCAAGTGATACCGACAGTATGATCGTACAGCAGACATTTACTTTTAATAAAAAAGGAAAATTAACGAAAAGCAGTAAATTAAACATTATCCCTTGTTCTATCTCTTCTTCCAGCGGCTACAACGACTACTGCCCTGTTCCGCTTACCGGAGAGGAGAAACAGCGGGTACTGGACAAGATTTCGCAGTATAGTGAAGGATTATAAATATTGACAGATTATTGATATTGATCTAAAAAGCTTCGCGGACATATGCATTGCACATGCCTGCGAAGCTTTTTGTCTGTCTTATTTCATTTTTTATTACCCGATCAGCATCTCATAAATCAGAACCATCAAAGGCATCGTAACGATACAGAATATGACTGACATTACATTAATCACACTGGCATACCTGGAATCTTTTTCATAAATCTGCGCAAGCTGTGTGACCATTGCTGCTGCCGGGGCTGCGGCTGCGATCAGTACGATCATCAGGATATACTCCGCATCCGGATGCAACCCGGTCCGCTCCAGTCCCGCAAAAGCAATTGCAGCAATTAACGGGAACAGGATCAGCCGGATCATACAGATCAGATACGGCCGCTTCTGCCGGAACACCCACCTTAGATCTACATCACCGATCACCATTCCGATCACCATCATGCTCGCCGGGCTGATCATATCGCCAAACCCGCTGACACAACTGTCGATCACTGCAGGAAGACGGATCTCCAGCGCAAAAAGTGCAATTCCTATCATCATTGCGATTACATTCGGATTACACAGAATCTTACGGATATTCAGGTTCTTCTCCTGCCCGATCAATTTTACGCCGTGTGTCCACATCAGTATCGTCTGAACCAGAATAAATGCCGTCGTATAAAACACCCATTCCTCGCCCAGTACCGCCGATACCAGCGGGATCACCAGATACCCTGCATTTGTATAAATAATGGATGCCTTCTCTATGCTGTTAAAATGAATTATATATGATAAGAATTCCGAACCCACGATCAGAATCACATGCACGATCACCGACATCCCAATTGCGATCATAAGTCCCTTTATCTTGTCGTCCGTCAGTTCGATCTGAAATGCATGTACGACTACACATGGATTGCAGATATACACAACCATATTTGAAATGATCCGGCTGTCTTCCGTCTTAAAAAGTCCGGCTCTGACCACTCCGAATCCAACCGCCATTGTCAGAAACATAGCTATGATCTGTTCTGCAAGAAGTATACTAATCTCCATGACTCTCTCATTCCTTATATCTTTTCTGTAAAATGTATCACCAGCTATTCTTTCTGTGTATCTGCCTCTTCTTTATCAGAAGCTGTTTTTTCTTTTGCATCTTTACCGGTATTTAACTTTGTCACTGTATTGACATCCTTATCCTCTTTATACGTTACCGTCACCTGTTCTCCCAGTTCACACCGGATCACATCTATGATATCTGCTACTGATACATCATAGATCGCATCAGAATTCTCCAGCATCAGATAATAATGAGAATTTCCATCCAGAACAGCCTGCGCAATCTTCGTGATCTTTCCGGATACCTCTTCTTCCTTCCGCGTATCCTTTTCCTGTTCTTTTACACCATTCTTCAACAGTAATTCATTATAATTCTCCTGACACTGACTGACACTGTCACCGATTGCAACGATCTGATACTTCTGAACATTAACCATTGCATATTTCTTCACCAGACCGGCATCGTCTTTTAATGCGACAAAATAGGTCGGCTCACCGGCAATATTCAATAAGAGCGGGAATGTTGCCTGATATTTCAGGTTCTGTACCTGTCCTTCTGCTGATGACATGGCTGAAGATTCTGTCGCGCCTTCTACTTTGTAGTATTTCGTCTCCATTGTACGTTGATTTGCCAGGACAAATCCAACATTCGACTGGTCTCCGTTAACAGACGTAACTCCGGTGTACATCCATACATCATCATTTAATGCCAGATAGTTATAGCCATCCGTTGTCTCCAGACAGTCTTTCTGACTCAGTACACTGTTAAAGAAGCCATGTTTCAATGTTCCGTAATAATCGAACAGATTCACCAGCAGGTCTGCGGAATATACACGGTCTACCCACTGTGGTACATTTCCGACATCATAGGTCTTCGTCTTTCCTGTCACCGCATTACATATAACAACTTTTCCAACCGTCTCACCACCGAATAATCCGATGTTAAATTTCTTTACCGGAGCAATCCAGTACGGATCACCATTTTCATCAATTTCAAAACTTAATTCACCGTAAATGTATGTCGGATGCGCAAAACGCAGATGACGGTAAATATTACGGTTAAAATGATCACTTGTCGTATATTTCATACCCTGTTTCAGTTTTACAAGCTCCGTAGACTGATTTGCCATATTGATCCGGATATACGCCGGAATTCCTTCTCCCTGATTCGTAAACCATTTGATCAGATTTGCGTATTTTAATGGGGTAACACGGACCGGATTCCCCTTGTAGTTAATCTGACTATAGATATCATCTGCCTCAAACTGGGATACCATATCTACCATACTTCCCATCTTACGGTCACCGAGAAGTGCTGCCGTATCTTTATCCAGGAGCGGGATCTTGTCAAATGACAGTTCCTCTACATCTTTTGCAAATTCTCCTTCTTTGACCGTCATAAGTTTCTGGTATTTCTTTGCATTTACAACCGGTGAAGACAGCAGTGTTCCAAGCAGATATATCACTCCAAGAACCACCACTACTCCCAGGAAGCCTTTTACCACTTTATTTTCTTTGATCTCGTACCTGTTCATTTTCTTTCTTCCCAGATACAAAACTGCCAGTATCACCAAAAAGATCATGATGAAAAACCATGTCTCTGATGAATGAATATTGATAGCCGGAATTGCGGCATAGTAATAGATTCCAGCCATGATCACAACAACGGCTGCGATCATCATTTTGGTTTTACCTTTCATACTTCTCTCCTCTCATGCAAAAAAGCCTGCCATTTACGGCTTTTCCTGCATCCTTTTATATATAGAAAATCAGACGGCACTAAAAAGCCGCCTGTTATTCTAGAATTTTCTGCGCCACGCCGGTGCTGTAAACAGTACCAGGAACGGAAATATCTCCAAACGTCCCGCCAGCATGTCAAAGCATAATATTAATTTTGAAAACGGTGAGAACTCTGCAAAATTCCCCATCGGTCCGACCTTCGCCATACCAGGTCCGACATTTCCAAGTGTAGTAAGTACTGCACTGAACGTTGTCTCAAAATCAAAATTGTCCAGTGAAACCAGCAGAACTGATCCGATCAGAATACCTACATACGCAATAAAATAAATATAAATCGTACGCAGCACATCTGAACTTACCTTTTTCCCGCCGATGCGTATAATACCCACAGACTTCGGATGAGCCAGCTGCACGATCTCTCTCTTTACACATTTCATTCCGACCAGCAGACGGGACACCTTGATTCCGCCTCCGGTGGAAGATGCACAGGCTCCTACTACCGTCAGCATCATAATCACCGCTTTGGAAAACATCGGCCATTGTGCAAAATCAGCCGTCGAATATCCGGTTGTTGTTATAACCGTAACAACCTGGAAGATCGCATAGCGGAATGATTTTCCAATCGTCGGATATAAGGAATGGATATTGAGCATGATCGCTGCCGTAGCACCTGCGATCAGCAAAATGTATGTCCTGAGTTCTTCATTTTTCAGGATAGATTTAAAATCACCCAATATCATAAAATAGAACAATGCAAAATTGACTCCAAACAATGCACAGAAAACAGTGATCACACCATCGATATATGCACTGTTAAAATGTGCCACACTGTCCGCATAGTTTGAAAATCCACCGGTTCCGGCAGATCCAAATGAAAATATCATACTGTCAAACAGATTCATTCCTCCGATGACGAGGAATACCATCTCTATCACAGTAAGGATCAGATACATTCCATATAAAATCCTTGCGGTAGACATTGCTTTCGGTACCAGCTTATCTTTCTCAGGTCCCGGCACTTCCGCACGCATCAGATACATGGAATTCTTTCTGTCCAGAGATGTCACGACCAGAACAAAAACCAGTACTCCCATACCTCCGATCCAGTGGGTAAAGCTCCGCCAGAACAGCAGGCAGTGCGGCAGCACTTCCACATCCGGGATAATACTTGACCCGGTTGTCGTAAAACCTGAAACTGTTTCAAAAAATGCATCTACATAGCTGGGTATATAGCCGGAAAGAGTGAATGGCATTGCTCCGAATAAAGACCACAAAATCCATGCCAGAGCAACGATCACCATTCCTTCCTTTCCATAAATCTGACCATGTTCCGGTCTTTTTCTTCCAGCCACCCAGAACAGCAGGCATAATATACCAATTGGTATCAGAAAGACAATTCCACATTTTTCCTGATATATAACTGCAACAAGAACAGGTACAAGCAAAAGAGCCGCTTCTACTCCAAGCATTCTACACAAAATATATCTTACCATTTTTGTATTCATAACTTTTTGTCCGTCTCCTTATTCTGTATATTATTCCAGGATATCACTGAACTTATCCACATGATCCATTGTAACAACTACTACACTGTCCCCGACTTCCAGATGATCTTCACCATTCGGGATAATGATCCGTCTTTTTCTTCCAATGCAGGCAATCAGATTATTTTTCTTTGTCCGCAATTCCCGGAGCGGTACATTCGTAAAACTACATTCACATTTCACAATGAACTCAAGAGCTTCTACTTTGCCACCCAGAAGCTGATACATAGATTCTACGTTTGCATTACTTGCAGATTCATTTCTAGCTCTTACATAACTCATGATCGCATCTGCAGTCGCACTTTTGGCTGACACGATAGAATCAATTCCCAGCCCTTCCACCATCTGTGCACGGGAATCTTCATTTACTTTTGCCACAATTTTATTAACACCCTGCAGCTTTGCAAACAATGCCATGATAATATTCTCTTCATCCATTCCGGTCAATGCGATCAATGCATCTGCTTCATTGATTCCTTCTTCTACAAGAAGTTCATGATCCGCAGCATCTCCGTTAATAATCGTTGCTTTTGGAAGAAGCTCACAAAGTTCCTCACATCTCTTTATATTCTGTTCTATGATCTTTACCTGCATGCCGACCTGCAGCAACTGCATTGCCAGATAAAAGCATACATGTCCTCCTCCACAGATCAATACTTTTTTTACTTTTGCATTTCTGTGGCCCAGTGCTCTGAAAAATGACTTCAGATCCTGATGTGCGGCAACGATATGCATCTTATCTCCCTTTTCCAGGACAAAATTTCCATCCGGAATATAGATCTCTTTTCCTCTTTTTACTGCACATACCAGAATTTTGATCTGGAACTTCCGGTATACTTCCGCAAGAGAAAGCCCTGCAAGTGCGCTGTTCTCCCTTACGACAAATTCTACCAGTTCTACACGTCCCTTCATGAATGTCTCTACTTTACTTGTCTCCGGGAAAAGCAGTACTCTGGATATCTCATTTGCCGCCGCGCGCTCCGGATTAACCGCCATACTCAGATGAAGATCCTCTTTCAACAGATCGATCTGTCGGTAATAGATTGGATTTCTCACACGTGCGATCGTATGTCTGGCACCTAACCTCTTAGCCAGCAGACAACTCAACATATTAAGTTCATCTGTAGATGCACAGGCGATCACAAGATCTGCATGCGGTACATCCGCCTGTCTCTGAACCTCTACATCTGCTCCATTTCCTGTAATACAGAAAATATCAAGCTCATTCACTGCTTCTTTTAATTTTCCCTCATTTTGATCAATCAAAACCACATCATAATTTTCTTCGGACAGCTGGGTTGTCAATTTATGACCAACTTTTCCATCCCCAATAATCACAATTTTCATTCCCTGACCTCACAATTATCCACGCGTATCTTTTTTATCTTCAAGATACCGGTATTTTAACACAAGAGATTATAGCACCTTTGTTTCAAGAAAAAAAGCCCTTACGGGCTTTTCTTCTATTTTAACATTTTCTTAACTGATTACTCCTCTTTTGCACGCTTAGCGATCTCTGCTTCCTGTACATCTGACGGTGCCTGTTCATAACGTGTAAATTCATAAGAATATACACCTCTTCCACCCGTCATAGATCTTAATACGGTACAGTATCCAAAGAGTCCCGTCATCGGGATATCTGCCACAATCTCCTGCTTTCCACCGGAAACCGGATTCATGCCAAGTACGCGTCCACGTCTCTTATTCAGGTCTCCCATAACATCTCCGGTATAGTCATCCGGAACCGTAACTGTAAGAGACGCAATTGGTTCCAGCAATACCGGAGAAGCTTCCATGAAGCCTTTCTTGAATGCCTGGACTGTTGCTGTCTTGAATGCCATCTCGGAAGAATCCACCGGATGATAGGATCCATCATATAATACGGCTTTCACACCGACTACCGGATATCCTGCAAGAGGACCTTTTACAACTGCTTCCTGCAAGCCTTTTTCAACTGCCGGGAAATAATTCTTCGGAACAGCTCCGCCAACAACCTCTTCTTCGAATACATAAGGCGTCTCCAGATCACCGGATGCTTCGAATCTCATCTTGACATGACCATACTGTCCATGACCTCCGGACTGTTTCTTATATTTGGAATCTACGTCAGATTTCTTCTTGATCGTCTCACGGAAAGCTACCTTCGGTGTCTCCAGTCTGATCTCACATTTATAACGTGCAGCGAGTTTACTTGCCGTAATCTCCAGATGCTGGTCACCCATTCCATAAAGAAGTGTCTGACGGTTCTCACTGTCATTGACTGTTTTCAGTGTTACATCTTCTGCCATCATCTTCTGCAATGCCTGGGATACTTTATCTTCATCTCCCTTATTGTTGCAGACATATTTCATATATGTATATGGTTTGGAATATTCTGTCTTTCCATACATCACCGGTGTATTCTTAGTAGAAAGCGTATCTCCTGTCTTTGTATTCGCAAGCTTTGCAATCGCTCCGATATCTCCGGCGAACAACTCACTGACTTCGGTCGGTTTATTTCCCACCATTGTATAAATCTTTCCAAGTTTTGCTTCTGCATCGGAATCTCCATTATACAACGTATCGTCCCCTTTTAATACTCCGGAGCATACTTTTACGAACGAATACTTTCCGATAAACGGATCTACCATCGTCTTGAATACATATGCTGATTTTGCTTTTGCAAAATCGTAATTGCCTTCAAAGATCTCATTCGTCTTGCGGTTGATTCCTGCACAGCTTCTGCTGTCCGGACTCGGGAAGAATCTTACGATATCAGAAAGTAAGTTGGCAACTCCCTGTGCCTGGATATTAGATCCCATTGCAACCGGTACGATATCTCCGTCCATAACTTCCGTACGCATTGCAGAACGGATCTCTTCTACAGAGAATTCATCTCCTTCAAAATATCTTTCCATAAATGCTTCACTGGTCTCTGCAACTGCTTCCAGTAATTTATCACGGTAGATCTCCAGATTCGGCTTACAATATTCCGGGATCTCACATTCTTCTCTCTGTCCGACACCTGTATAACGTCTTGCTGCATTCTTAATAACGTTCACATATCCTACCAGCTTCTCATTCTCACGGATCGGCTGGAAGTGTGGTGCGATCACCTTTCCATAACGTTCAGTCAGATCCTGTACTACCTGACGGAAGCTTGCATCATCCACATCCATCTCTGTTACATATACCATTCTCGGAAGTTTGTACTTGTCACAGAGTTCCCATGCCTTCTCTGTTCCGACTTCCACACCAGCCTTGCCTGATACAACGATAACGGCTGCATCAGCGGCACTTACAGCTTCTTCGACTTCTCCCACAAAATCGAAATATCCCGGTGTATCCAGAATATTGATCTTCGCTTTCTCCCATTCGACCGGAATCAGGCTTGTACTGATCGAAAATTCACGTTTCTGCTCTTCTTTATCAAAATCACTGATCGTGTTGCCATCTGCAATCTTGCCCATACGGTTTGTTGCCCCTGATACATATGCCATGGCCTCTGCAAGACTGGTCTTTCCGCTTCCACCGTGTCCTAAGAGAACCACGTTCCTGATTTCGTCCGTTCTGTAAACTTTCATATAGCTGCCTCCTTATTTTGGTAAAATCTCATGTA
>CAKRCY010000058.1:0-13601 GCA_934309195.1 uncultured Dorea sp. | reverse complement strand
CAGGAACGCCTTTCCAAGCTTTATTCCGGTTCGGGTATCCAACGCCTTCCTGAATTAAATCCCAAATTAAATCCCAACGATATTTCCTTCAAGATCCTTCCAGGTGAATTCTCCGCCCTCGCAGATCATATACCCATGAGCAGAACCTTCCTTGGGAATTGATACAGATCCTGGATTCATATAGATAAAATCACCCATATCTTCATTTGCAGGAATATGTGTATGACCATTCAGAAGAATATCTCCTTTTTTCAACATCGGAGGATTCTTTGGATTGTGATGATGTCCGTGAGAAGCGAAGATGGTGCGTCCGTCAATTTCAAGGAAGCAGTAGTCGGCAAGAATCGGGAATTCCAGTACCATCTGGTCTACTTCCGTGTCACAGTTACCGCGGACACAGAGCAGATCCTCTTTCATAGGATTCAACATGGCAATGACTTCCTTTGGATTGTAATCCTTTGGCAGATCATTGCGTGGACCGTGATAAAGGATGTCTCCGAGAAGGAGAAGACGGTCAGCATCTTCACGCTTGTAAGCCTCGAGCATTTTACGGCAGTAGTAAGCGGAGCCGTGGATATCGGATGCAATCATTAATTTCATATGTAGGTACCTCACTTTGATATTATATAAATTAGTTGTTATTAAAGCATCTAGAAGAATTTTAACATAAATTCAAAGAAAAATATAACAAAATTAAGAACATTATATTGTCGACATTCGCCAATGTACATTTGACGGGAGATGATTTACAATAAGAATGTGAAATGCAGAAAGCGAGGAAGTAAGATGAAAGCTTACGAAAGATTTTTAAAGTATGTGTCCGTGTGGACAACAAGCGATGAGAACAGTGAGACTGTTCCATCAGCAGACAGAGAACTGGTACTTGCAAAGTTATTGGCAGAAGAGATGAAAGAACTGGGAATCGCAGATGCGAGAGTGGACGAGAAAGGATATGTATATGGTTCTGTTCCTGCAACACCGGGATGTGAGAAGGCACCGGCATTGGGACTGATCGCACATATGGATACAGCACCGGATGCACCAGGAGACAATATTCATCCGCAGATCATTGAGAACTATGATGGAAAAGATGTGGTACTTGGAACAAGCGGAAAGATGATTAAAGTAGAAGAATTCCCGTATCTGGCAGATTTAAAAGGACGCACTTTGATCACGACGGACGGAACGACACTTCTTGGGGCAGATGACAAAGCAGGAATTGCAGAAGTGCTGACTGTTGTAGAAGAGATTCTGACAGAAGGAACTCCACATGGAAAAATCTGTATCGGATTCACACCGGATGAAGAGATCGCAAGGGGAGCGGAGCATTTCGATGTAGAAGGATTCGGTGCGGATTATGGATATACACTGGATGGAAGTGCAGAAGGTGAGATCCAGTATGAGAACTTCAATGCATCTACAGCGTTTATCACGATCCATGGTGTCAGCGTGCATACCGGAACTGCGAAAGATGTACTGGTGAATTCACAGACGATCGGAACAGAATTCCATCAGATGCTGCCGGTATCGGAAAGGCCGGAGACAACGGAAGGGTATGAAGGATTTTATCATCTGGTAAGCTTTAATGGAAATGTTACAGAGACAAAGATGAAATACTTCATCCGGGACTTTGATACAGACGGATTCCATGCAAGAGCAGCAAAAATGCAGGAGATTGCAGGCAGTCTGAATGAAAAGTATGGAGCAGGAACAGTTGAAATTGAGATCGTAGAATCGTATTACAACATGTGTGAAAAGATTAAACCATGCATGCAGCTCATTGAATATGCGAAGAAAGCAGCCGAGAATGCAGATATCGTTCCGGATGTTGCGCCAATCCGCGGGGGAACAGATGGTGCGAGATTAAGTTTTAAAGGACTTCCTTGTCCGAATCTAGGAACCGGTGGATATGCATTCCACGGGGTATATGAGCATATTACAGTAGAAGGAATGGATAAAGCTGTTAGGATGGTAAAAGATATCGTTGGTATGTTTGCAAAATAAACAGGGATTTCTTTGGCAGTTGGTGCTTGTTTGCAATGACGATCTGCTGTATTATGGGGAAGTACAGTAAAGAACCGTTTACACTTGTCAGGCAGGAACGGAACAAAATGGAAGATGAAGAGGAATATAATGGAAACAAATATTATATCAGAACTGACAACATTTATAGAACACGCACCGACAGCATTTCATGCGGTTGCAGAATTAAAAGAGATCCTGAAGCAGGAAGGATTCGAAGAATTAAAAGAGTCAGAAAAATGGGAGATCAAACCTGGGAAAAGATACTATGTAACAAGAAATAATTCCAGTATCATTGCAGTAAAAGCAGGAAAAGAACTGGACAACTACAGTTTCCATGTGACAGCATCACACAGTGATTCGCCGGCTTTTAAACTGAAAGAGAATGCGCAGATCGAGGTCGCAAAGAAATATACGGTACTGAATACCGAAGGTTACGGCGGTATGATCTGCCAGACATGGTTCGACAGACCATTGTCACTGGCCGGAAGAGTTATGGTTAAGAATGGGGAAAGAATCGAAACCAGACTTGTGAAGGTGGACAGAGATCTTCTGATGATTCCGAGCCTTGCAATTCATATGGACCGAAAAGTGAATGAAGGAAGAGCTGTTAATAAACAGATTGATATGTTACCGATATTATCGGGAAGCGTGAAAGAACAAGGAGAGGTAAGATCCTTAGTTGCAGAAGAATTGGGATTAAAAGATACGGATATCTATGGCATGGATCTGTTCTTGTATAACCGTATGGGAGCGGTCAGATGGGGAAGTGACCGTGAGTTTATCGGATGTCCGCGACTGGATGATCTGCAGTGTGCATTTACATCCATAAAGGGATTCCTGGCAGCGGAAAATGAACAGAATATCAATGTCTATGCCTGCTTTGATAACGAAGAAGTAGGCTCGGGAACAAAACAGGGAGCCGCATCTACATTTCTTTATGATGTATTGTGGCGGATGAACAAAGCACTCGGAAAGAATGAAGAGGAATTCTATCGCGCGGTAGCCGGAAGCTTTATGCTTAGCTGTGACAATGCCCATGCGGTCCACCCGAATTACAGCCAGAAGACAGATGCGACAAACTGCGTCTATATGAATGACGGAATTGTGATCAAGTCACACGCCGGACAGAAATACACCAGTGATGCAGTCAGTGTGGCAGTATTCCGGATGATCTGTGAAAAAGCAGGCGTACCGTTACAGTATTTCGCCAACCGCTCGGATGAAGCCGGAGGAAGTACATTGGGAAATATTGCCATGACGCAGGTGTCCATGAATACAGTGGATATCGGGTTACCGCAGCTTGCCATGCACTCGGCCTATGAGACGGCCGGTGTAAAGGACACGGAGTATATGGTAAAAGCGGTAGAGACATTTTATGCGTCGCATATCCAGGCTGATTCGGATGGAAATTATCAGATTTACCAGTAGTTAGAAAAATAAGACAGGATAACAGAAGTTATGACAGAATTAGGATACAAGACATTACGTGAAAGTATTGTAGATATTATAAGAAAACGGATTATTAACAGAGAATTGCAGCCGGGACAGAAGATTGTCGAACAGGAACTCGCAAAAGAATTCAAGACCAGCCGTGCACCGATCAGAGAGGCACTGCGCGAACTGGAGAATGAAGGTCTGGTAGAATATGTAAGAAATGCCGGATGTTCCGTGAAAGAGATCACATTCGAAGAATCATTTGAAATCTATCTGATGCGTGCAAATTATGAGATTATGGCAGTGCGTCTTATGGGAGGAAAGATACCGGAAGAAACCCTGCAGGAGATGGAAGAAATCCTGGAACGCATGAAGAATCTAGATGTGGATGAATATGATCAGCTATTTTCATATGATAATAAGTTCCACAGATGTCTGATCAGAATGACCGGAATGAAAAGTCTGTATAAGGCATGGAAAAGTCTGAATTATGGGAATATCGTAACAGGTTATAATCTGGCATCAGACAAAAAAGCAGTGATCGCACGACAATATCCGATACATAAAGAACTGCTGGAAGTATGCAAAAGCAGGAAGAAAGAAGAAATCTGCAGGGTATTGTCGGATCATTATATGGGGACGATCCACAGACTTTTAAAAGAGCAGGGAATGACGGAAGCAGACACGAAGTTTTCATTGGACTTTCTGATTTCATAAAGAAGTCATAGAGGAATCTTGGAGAGCGTGATTCCGGGAAAATGAGTGATGGATGAAAAAGAGAAATGTTGGTGTAATGACACTGGCATTTCTTTTTTTATTGCCGTGTGTTGTAAGGAGTTTTTAATATGCAGTATGTTTTAATATGACAGATGTTGTGCATAAAACACAAAATGAGATATAAAATATAAAAAATATGTTGAAAAATATACAAATATATGGTATATTACATTCAACCTCATTGACGATTGTCGACAAAATATATAAAAGAAAAATATATCATCTGAAGCAGTCATCGGAAGGAAGTATGCAAAATGAGTCTTTGGAAATATAAATATTTTTTGGATGTAGTGGAACTTAAGAGCTTTACAAAGGCCGGAGCAAGAAATTATGTAACACAGACGGCAGTAAGCCAGCAGATCGCCTCTTTGGAAAAAATGGCGGGAGGTATCCTGCTGGAGAGGGGCAATGGTGAGATCTGCCTGACAGAATTAGGCGAGATTGTCTATGCGTATGCCAGGGAGATGGTGCAGACGCACGAACAGATGCTGCATGAGATAGAAAGATATAAAGAAAGCAGCGTGGTCCGTATCGGAATCGACAGTTCTATAAACAAATTGTTCTGGGCAAAGATGCAGAAGATGATTAATGATAAGCATTCCGAAGCAGACTTCCGCTTCAGTAAACTGGATTCTTACATAGGCAGCCGGATGTTGAGAGAAAATACATTGGATATTTATATCGGATACGGACTAAGTGAGTTGGAGCAGCCGGATGAAATCGGAGAAAAGCCGCTGCTATCCAGCCGGATCGGGGCATATATCGGACTGGAATCATCGATAAATGAGCAGCCGGAGTTTAAAGCAAAGGATCTTGAGCGTTATACCAGATATGGAACAAAGTCATATTTATGCAGTGTGATGAACGGACAAAAGAATGATCCGCAATTGCTTACACAAGGAATAGAATTGGTTGACAATGTGGATACCATGAAATTAAAGGTAGAATTTAACGACGGATATGCACTGGCAGACAGTCAGTATTTCTCTTATAGTGATGGGGATATGCTTCTGCTTCCGGGATATGACGGAGAGTGCGTGATCAAAGCATTCTACAGAAAAAAAAGAAACAAAAAGAAAGTAAAAGAGGTTCTGGAAGAAATTAAGAATGTAGTGAAATCATAAGAAAAAATTATCGATTGTAAAAAACGATCGATAATTTTTTGTGGTTTTATAAGGGAAAATACACATTTTATATTTGGCAGAATAATGCAAAAAACATAAGATTTTCTTATAGTACATGCATTTTTTTTGTTGGATATATTCTGTGAACGGAGATACTATTTTTATAGAAAGACTGCGAAGGAAAAAGGAGGAGCGAAAAAATGCAGCGAAAAAATATGTGGAAAGAATACACAGAAATTCAGCAGAAAGAATTAGAAGAGCTGAGTGTCCGCTATAAAGAGTGTCTGGATATCGGAAAGACAGAGCGTGAATGTGTAAAGCTTGGAAAGAAGATGGCAGATACATGGGGATATAAGAATCTGGAAGATTGTATTTCCGAGGGAACCACTTTAAAAGCCGGGGATAAGGTATATGCAGACTGCATGGGGAAAGCGTTTGTAATGTTCCAGCTCGGTAAGAAACCGTTAGAAGAAGGTATGAATATCCTTGGAGCACACATTGATTCACCAAGAATAGATGTAAAGCAGAATCCATTATATGAAGACAGTGATATGGCATATCTGGATACGCATTACTATGGTGGAATCAAGAAATATCAGTGGGTTACAATTCCGCTTGCAATCCATGGAACGATTGCAAAAAAAGACGGAACAGTGCGGGACATTATTATTGGGGAAAAGGAAGATGATCCGGTACTTGTGATTTCAGATCTTCTGATCCATCTGTCACAGCAGCAGATTGAGAAGAAGGCGGGCGTGGTAGTCGAAGGAGAAGGATTGGATATCCTCGTTGCAACAAAGCCGCTTACAGGCAATGATGAGTTAGAGAAAGAAGAAAAAGAGCTGGTAAAGGCAGCCGTAGTACAGTTCCTGAAGGAGAATCTTGATATGGAAGAGGAAGATTTCCTCTCAGCAGAACTGGAGATCGTGCCGGCAGGAAAGGCAAGAGACTGCGGACTGGACAGAAGTATGGTGATCGGATACGGACAGGATGACAGAGTCTGTGCCTTTACTTCATTATTTGCAATGCTGGAAACAGAGAATCCGGAAAGAACAAGCTGTTGTATTCTGGTAGATAAAGAAGAGATCGGAAGCGTTGGGGCAACAGGTATGCATTCCAGATTCTTTGAAGATTATGTGGCAGAACTGATGGCACTTACCGAAGATGGTAATCCATTAAAAGTCAGAAGAGCACTGAGAAATTCTTATATGCTTTCTTCTGATGTAAGCGCAGCATTTGATCCATTGTATGCCGATGCATTTGAGAAAAAGAATACCGCATACTTTGGAAGAGGTCTGGTATTTAATAAATATACCGGAAGCCGCGGAAAGAATAACAGTAACGATGCCAATGCAGAATATATCGCAAAAGTACGTCAGGTATTAGACAATAATGAAGTCGGATTCCAGACTGCGGAGATGGGTAGAGTCGATCTTGGAGGCGGCGGAACCATCGCATATATCATGGCAAATTATGGTATGAATGTTATTGACAGCGGTGTTGCTGTACTTTCTATGCATGCACCGTATGAGGTGACAAGTAAGGCTGATATTTATGAAGCTTACAGAGGATATAAAGCATTCTTGAAAGATATAAAATAAGACAGAGAAGGATATATGTACGAAATAAGGAAGAAGAAATAAAAGTACATAAAAAGTAAGGACTAAATTTAGAAAAAAGTGGGGAAAAGAATATGGAGACAAAAAAGAAAGGCTTCCCGGCAGCGTTCTGGGTATGTGCCTGTACAGAGATTTTTGAACGTTTGGCATATTATCTGGGACGTTCGCTGATTTTGATTTTTGTAACTGCTTCGGTTGCAACCGGAGGACTCGGACTTTCGGATACAGTGGCTGCCAACATGCAGTCAAACCTGACCGCATTTTCTTATCTGCTTCCACTGTTTGGGGCAGTGATCGTAGATAAGTATATCGGTGCGAGATATACAACACCGGTTGGTATGTTTATTGCTGCGGCAGGATATTTCACCGGAGGAATCGCAAAGAGTTCCGTCGGAGTATATGCGATGATCTTCCTGGTAAGTCTTGGACTTGCGTTATTCAAAAATGGTGCGATCATCGGACGTGTTATCACGGACAAATCACAGATGGATCCGGCATTTTCGATGCGTTATACACTGGTAAATGTGGGTGCATTCATCGGAACATTCCTGGTGGGAATCCTGTATAAGGATGTATTTGCAAAAGATGGTGTGCTTGGATTTGCACCATGCTTTAAGATGGCAGCATTGATGATGGTTCTCGGAGGACTCTGGTATATCTTTGTGTGCTGGAGATTCTTAGGTGACCTCGGAAAGCTTCCATTCAAGAAGACTCTGACAGAAGAAGAAAAAGCAGCAGAGGCAAAGAAAAAAGAAGAGACAGGAACAAAGCAGCCGCTTACAACGATCGAGAAGAAACGTATCGGTGCAATCTTTGTAGCTTCGTTATTCTCTATCGTATTCTGGATCTTCTGGTATCTGGGATATATGCCGGTATATTTCTACTGGGCAGAGAATATGGACTGGGTAGTAGCAGGTTATCAGGTACCGTCTACATGGTTTGATGCAGCCAACTCACTGTTCTGTGTTATCCTTGGACCTGTAACAGCAGCATTATGGAAGAAACTGGCGGCAAGACCACAGGGGGATATGAGTCTGTTCAGAAAGACCGGACTTGGAATCGCGATCATCGGTGTCGGATATCTCTTCTACGCAGCAATTGACATCATGCGCGGTGGGGAAAAGGCAAGTGTGTTATGGCTGATCGTATTCGCATTCCTTCTGACAATGGGAGAGATGTTCTTCTCGCCACTGGGACACTCCTTCATCAGTAAATATTCACCGAGCCGTTATCTGGCTGTCATGATGTCGGTATGGGGATTTGCGACATTCATTGCAGCCAAGAGCTATGGTCCGGTATATGGACTGCTGTTTGGCGGAAAGATTGAATTCAAGGTGGCATGTATCGGAGTTGCGGTTGTATCATTTGTTGCAGCAATTATTATGATTGCTTTAGACAAAAAACTGTCGGCACTTGTAGATTAACCATCAGATAGTAAAAAGACAAACACTTAAAATTTGTATAAAAATGTGCCTGAAAGAATTTGGGCATGACACCCTTCAGAAAAAGCTATACTCCTCTTTACCCGAAATAAGAGGAGTATAGCTTTGTGCAGAAATATGGATATAAGGACAAAGAAAATGAAGATAGTAAAAGAGTATTTAATTTTAACAATTGTGACATCTGTTATGGTATTTGCTGATTATGTTTTTAAATTTCCTAATCATTTTACGTTTGGAGGAGTAGCTGGTTTTTCGGTTCTTTTGAGCGGAATTTTTGGAGGAACAGCTAATACATATGCATTTACGATTAATATTATTTTATTGGTCGTAGGATTTATTGTACTGGGAAAAGGATTCGGTATGAAGTCGGTGTATGTTAGTTTTCTGATGAGTGCGGAACTTGAGGCAGTGCAGTATTTATTTCCATTTAAGGGACCGCTTACAGAACAGCCATTTATGGAATTATTTTTTGCCTTTGTACTGGCAGCTGGATGTTCGGCAATTTTTTTCAATATGGGGGCATCCAGCGGAGGAACAGATATTATTGCTTTAATATTGAAAAAATATACGAATATCCAGATAGGAAGAGCGTTGTTGATCACAGATTTTTGCGTTGTATTACTTTCATTCCATGTATATGGTGTAACGATTGGAATGTTCTCAATGGTAGGTTTTCTGGCAAAATCATTCTTTGTAGATTCGGCAATTGAAAGTTTAAACAGATGCAAATATTTTACAATTGTTTCGTCAAATGCAGAACCAATCTGTGAATTTATCCATAATGAACTGAATCACAGTTCGACTATATATCATGCAGAAGGATCATATTCTCACAAAGATAAAACGGTGATCATGACAGTTGTTAATAAAGACCAGGCAGTAAAATTACGAAATTATATAAGAAGTACGGATGAACATGCCTTTATGATGATTACAAATAGCAGTGAAATTATTGGAAATGGTTTTCAGTCATTTTAAAATGGAGAGTATATAGAAATGAAGATAACAAAAAAAGAATTTATTATGATGCTGGGCGGCATGTTCTTAATGTCGGCAGCTGTATATTATGAAATGATGCCAAATAATCTGGTGCTTGGAAGTCTGTCAGGACTTGTTCTTGTTCTGGTAAAGATCATTCCGTTACCGGTATCGGCAATTACCTTTGCCTTGAATATGATACTGTTGGTCATCGGGTATATTTTTATCGGCAGGGAATTCGGTGTGAAGACTGTTCTTGCATCACTTATGCTTCCGATGTATCTGAGAATTTTTGAGATACTGACTCCGCATGTGGAATCCTTGTCCGGGAATATTGTGATCGATCTGGTATGCTTTATGATCGTGGTTGGTGCCGGACAGGCCGTCTTATTTAACATGAATGCATCCAGTGGGGGAATTGATATTGTTGCGAAGCTGATCAATAAGTATCTGGGATTCAAAATAGGACAGAGTATTACGATCATAGGTGTGCTCATATCTATGACGGCGATCTTTGTATATGACCGGGAGACAATGGTAATAAGTCTTGTCGGTACGTTGATCTACGGCCAGGTATTAGACCGGTTCTGTGATGGATTCCATGTGCGTAAGAAAGTATCCATTCTTTCAAAGGAGCATGAAAAAATCCAGAATTATATTGTGAAGGAATTACGCAGAGGTGCGACGATTTACCCGGCATATGGCGGCCTGGATCATGCAGAACATGTAGAAGTTGTAACGATATTAGAAAAGAATGAATATGGAAAATTATTGTCTTTCATCCACGAAACAGATGAACATGCATTTGTGACAGTCAGTACCGTAAATGAAGTAGTCGGAGCCTGGAATACAGTGAAAAGTAGATAAAAATACATTCCCGGATAACTGAAAAATCGACGAAAAAAGAGAGATTGGATTTTTACCGGGAATGTATTTTATCTATGTACTATTTAAGGATGGCTGATGTTCATATTATTTCTGTTTATATCCGTCAAGGAATGTTCCCATCCGGCGGATCGCATCACTTAAGACATCTGCCTGTGGAAGCATGACAATACGGAAATGATCCGGATCTTTCCAGTCGAATCCACTGCCCGGAACGAGCAGGATATTGGTGGCATCCAGCAGATCATGAGCAAACTGCTTGTCATTGGTGATGTTGAATTTCTTCACGTCCAGTTTTGGGAAGACATAGAATGCAGCGTCATTTTTTACAAATGACAGACCGTCGATCTTCTCAAGTTCCCGAACGGTTGCTTCACGCTGCTCATAGATTCTGCCGCCCGGCCGGACCATAGAAGCAGGTGTATCCATATCATCAAGAGCTGCAGGGATGACGATTTGTGCCATGGTATTGGCGCACAGACGCAGAGATGTTAATTGGATGATGCCCTGTCTGTAATCTTCGGTCAGTTCTCTTGGACCGCTGATGACCATCCATCCGCAGCGGTATCCGCACAGGCAGTGTGATTTGGACAGACCGTTTAATGTAATGACTGGAACATCCTCTGTCAGTGAAGCAAGAGAGATGTGCTGTTTGCCATCCATAACGAGACGGTCATAGATTTCATCTGCAAAGATCAGAAGGCCGAATTCTCTTGCAACCTGGATGATCTCGAGAAGGATTTCCTTCGGATAGAGAACACCGGTCGGGTTGTTCGGATTGATGATAACGATTGCTTTTGTCTTATCTGTGATCTTGGAACGGATATCCTGAATGTCCGGATACCAGTTGGCCTGTTCATCACAGGTATAGAAGACCGGTTTACCGTCTTCGAGATATACGGAATTGCCCCAGAGGGAGTAACTAGGAGAAGGAACTAAGACTTCATCTCCATCATTTAACAAAGGTGTTAAAGCGAACGATACAACTTCGCTGACACCATTACCGATAAATACGTCATCCGGCGTGATACCTTTGATACCTTTACTGGTCTCATAATCACAGATTGCCTGTCTTGCCTGAGGCATTCCTTTGAAGTCACAGTAGCCGACACCGTCCTGCATGTGTTCCATCAGAGCGTTTTTGATGCTGTCAGGCAGACCAAAGCCAAAGGTTGCAGGATTTCCGGTATTTAATTTTAAGATATCGATCCCCTGTTTCTGGCGTTTCATGGCTTCTACGAATAATGGACCACGGATATCAGAGTGTACTGGTTTCATGCGCCCGGCGCGTACGATTGGTTTCATAATTTTATTCCCCGCTTTTTATTATTTTATCTTTATTCCAATAAACCCCAAAATTCATATTGGAATAATTGTTTCGTTAATATAATGATACGTCCGTGTGGACAGAGAATCCAATACTTATAGTGCTATAACAATTATAAGAGTCTGACTATAGCTGTCATGTGAAAAGAGGAAGCAGATGATAGCAGGATATGAGAGGTTACGTGTATGTTTGTATGGAAAAAATATGTTTATGAAGTGTATAAAGAAAGAAGTTTTACCAAAGCGGCACAGAATCTGTACATCAGTCAGCCGTCTTTGAGTGCAAGGATCAAAAAGATTGAAGAGATTATCGGGGAACCGTTATTTGACAGAAGTACAACACCGCTTCAGCTTACAGAGGTCGGAAAAGTATATATTGAGGCAGCGGAGGAGATCACCCAGATTGAACAGCGGGTAGAGAATTACATCAATGACCTGGCGGGTCTGAAGACGGGGAATCTTGCAGTAGGAGCAAGTACGCTGTTTGCCGCATATGTGGTACCGTCTCTGATCACCCAATTTAATCAGAAATTTCCGGATGTACATATTCAGCTGATAGAGGGGAATACAGCCGAACTGGAAGAAATGCTGGGCAGTAATGCGCTGGATTTTGTCATTGATAATTATCACTATGACAGTATTCTATATAATAAAGAATTATATTGCGAAGAAAATATATTACTTGCGGTTCCAAAACATTTTGCCGTAAATGAAGAACTGGGAATGTATCAGCTTTCTTATAAGAATATCAAAAATAAAAATTATCTGAGCCGGAAATATCCGGCAGTTCCGTTAGAGAGATTTGCAGATCTTCCGTTTATTATGCTGACCCAGGGAAATGATACCAGAACCAGAGGAGACAGGCTGTGCCGAAATGTTGGATTTAAGCCCAATATTGTGTTGGAATTCAATCAGCAGTCGACAGCATATATGGCCTCGTCTACGCAGCTTGGAGCAACATTCATCAGTGATATCCTGGTAAGCCAGCTCCCGACATTTGAAAACCTGGTGTATTACAAATTAGACGGAGAAGAAGCGAAGAGAAAAGTCTTCTTTTACTACAAAACACACAAGTACAAAACGCGTGTGATGGAGGAATTTATCAGAATGATGCATGAACAAATCTGAAAAAATATGCAAATATGCAAAAATTAATTAAAATGTAACATGATTTCAGAGAATAGTAAAAAAATTGTGCTATAATACCAATATATATATTAGGATAAATTGATTACCGGAAAGTAAATTTCCTGCCAGATAATAAAAAGGGGGTTTTTGATATGACAGAGAATTTGATCAAAGATGTAAAGAAGATCCAGCAGGCACTTATTAATAAAGAATCTGTCGGGGACGAGTTTGAAGAGAAGATGGAAGCCATACATAAATTAGAAGAAGTTGCGGATTATCTGAAGGATGCACTTGGAAGAGGCATTGAGTTTTAAAATGGATATAAAAGCATTTATATTTGATATGGATGGTTTGTTGTTCGATTCCGAGCGTATTGTACAGCGTTCATGGGAAATCGCAGGTAATGAACTGGGAATCCCACATATGGGAGAAGTCATCTATCATACACTTGGAATGAACCGTGCGGGCCGGAATGAATATTTCCGGAAATATATCAGGGAAGATTTCCCATTCGAAGAGTTTGGAGAACTGACACGGGATAACTTCTGGGAAATTGTGGATAAAGAAGGCCTTCCGCTGAAAAGAGGTGCAAAAGAACTGTTGGCATATGGAAAAGAACAAGGATATAAGATGGCGGTAGCGACATCTTCCAGCAGAGAGTATGCTATGAAGAATCTGATCCGGGCCGGGATAGATTCGTATTTTGACAATGTGATCTGTGGAGATATGGTTAAGAAAGCGAAGCCGGATCCGGAGATCTATCAGAAGGCGTGTGAAAGTCTTGGGATATCGCCGGCAGATTGTATGGCGTTTGAAGACGCTCCGGGAGGAATCCTGTCGGCACATCAGGCGGGCATGCAGGT
>CAKRCY010000057.1:0-13621 GCA_934309195.1 uncultured Dorea sp. | reverse complement strand
AAGTGACTATTATAAGCCACTTTTTCCGTTGCATTTACTTATTTTATCATATGTTGCACTTACCTTGAAAATCTTGCCTGCTAATTTCTATGATGAATTTTTACACAATCCCATCATTGATCTTTTTTATCATTTCCCCGACAAATTTCGTTATTTTTCCATCTTTCACAAATTTCTCATTCTATTTTAAATTTTTTTGTGATTTTTTGCATTTTTTCCCAAAAATATATGGCAAAAAAATGCAAATAATTATACAATAGATACATAAGCAATAAGGAGGATATATCATGAAACAAAATAATATGTTAGCGATGATATTAGCCGGCGGCAGAGGCTCACGCCTTCACGAACTGACAAATAAAGTTGCAAAACCAGCTGTTTCTTATGGTGGAAAATACAGAATCATCGATTTTCCACTCAGCAACTGTGCAAACAGCGGGATTAATGTAGTAGGAGTTTTAACGCAGTATGAATCAATTCTGCTGAACAGTTATGTGGCAGCCGGACGTCGTTGGGGATTAGATGCCAAAGAAAGCGGCGTATTCGTTCTTCCGCCACGTGAGAAGGCAGATGCGAATTTGGATGTATACAGAGGTACAGCAGATGCGATTTCTCAGAACATCGATTTTATTGATACATATTCACCAGATTATCTTCTGGTTCTCTCCGGTGACCATATCTATAAGATGAATTATGATAAGATGCTGCAGGCTCACAAAGACAATGGTGCCGATGCAACCATCGCAGTTATCGAAGTTCCTATGAAAGAAGCAAGCCGTTTCGGAATCATGAACACCGATGCAGAAGGCCGTATCGTAGAATTTGAAGAAAAGCCGGAACATCCAAAGAGCAATCTTGCTTCTATGGGAATCTATATCTTTAACTGGAAGCTTTTACGCAAGAAATTAGTTGCTGATATGAAAGATCCTGATTCCAACCATGACTTCGGAAAAGATATCATTCCGTCTCTTCTGAATGATGAAAAAAAATTATATGCATACAAGTTCAAGGGTTACTGGAAAGATGTCGGAACAATTGATTCTCTCTGGGAAGCAAATATGGATCTGCTGAGCAAAAACAATGAACTGGATCTGAATGATCCGACCTGGAAGATTTACACCGAAGATGCAACTACTCTTCCGCAGTACATCGGACCGGATGCCAATATCAGACATGCATTTGTCAATCAGGGGTGTGTGATCGAAGGTGATATCCAGAATTCCGTTCTCTTCACCGGTGCCAAAGTCAGAAAAGGCGCAAAGATTATCGACAGCGTCCTGATGCCTGGTGTTGAAGTGGAAGAAAATGCTGTCGTTACACGTGCACTGGTTGCCGATAATGTAAAGATTGGTGCAGGCGCAGTTGTCGGCGATGCCAAGAGCGAGCACATTGAGCTCATTTCAAAACGTGTAAAGGGGGTAGAATAACATGGCTAAAGCATTTGGAATCATAAATTTTGCCGGAAATCACATTGCAGTAGAAGGTATGCAGGAATATCGTCCGGTAGGTGCTTTTTCTTTCCTTGGACGTTACCGTGTCATCGACTTCCCGATCTCTAATATGAGCAACAGCGGCATCGACCATATTCAGGTGTATATCCGCAGAAAGCCGCAGTCACTGACTGCACATCTCGGAACCGGACGTCATTATAATATCAACTCCAAGAGTGGTAATCTCCAGATTCTTTATTCCGGACTCGGAATGAATATGAGTCTGTATAACAATGACATTGCATCCTACATCGAGAATCTGGAATATATTGAACAGCAATTGGAGGAATATGTCGTAATCGCTCCAAGTTATATGATCTATACCCAGGATTACAACAAACTGTTAAACACTCATATCGAATCCGGTGCTGATATTACCTTACTGTATCACTCCGTAGACAATGCGAAAGAATATTTCCTGAATTGCTATGCTGTTAACCTGAACAAGCAGAAAGGGGTTCTTTCACTGGAACAAAATCATGGAAATGCAAAGAACAAAAACATCTTTATGGATACTTATATCATGAAGAAAGATCTGTTCATTGAACTGATTCACAAATCAAGAAAGACTTCTTCTGTATACACATTACTGGATATCGTAAATGCTTCCTGTGAAGACCTTGATATCCGCGGAGTTTCTCACAGAGGTTACTTTGCAGCAATTTCAGATTTCAACAGCTACTATGAGTCCAATCTGTCCCTGACAGATATCAAAACAGCTCAGAATCTGTTCGTGCCAGACTGGCCGGTCTATACCAAGACCAACGATTCCTGCCCAACCCAGTATTTCGAAACCGGAACAGCCAAAAACTCCGTTGTATCAAACGGCTGTCTGATCGAAGGCGAGATCGATCATTCCGTTATCGGACGTGGATGTATCATCAAGAAAGGGGCTGTTGTCAAAAACTGTATCGTACTTTCTGATGCTTACATCGGTGAAAATGTTCACATAGAGAATCAGGTAATTGACAAACATGCCAAGATTACACATGTCAAAGAACTGTCTGCTTCTGAAGACCGTCCCGGATATGTAAGAAGGAATGATACCTTATAGAACATTCCTTTAACGGAAATATAACAAAAGAGAGCGGAAGAATCATCAGATTGATCTTTCCACTCTCTTTTTTTCTCTTTTTACCGGATGACTTCCTGCGCAATCTTCTGCCAGGATATCCTGCTCACATCACATGCCCTGTTTTTCACAAGCCCTCTATGTTCCTGTTTTACTGTCCAAATTGCATCTTCCAGTACCTGCGCCAGTCTTTTTTCAAAAGCCGGAAGTTCTTCTTCCACAGCTTCATCTACCCCCTTCATCTTTGGCAGATCCACATAACGGATATCCGCATCCGGCAGCATATCCTCAAGCCAGTCTGTCACTCCATCCAACCTCGTCATCACTACACGATCACCACACGCCAGACTTTCGATCACTGTAAGCGGCAGCCCTTCATACATAGACGGCAGCACAAAGATATCCCCGTCGTTATATAGTTTTGCCAGTTCTATCTGCGGCACACAACCGGCAAATCTGACCGGATATCTGCACCGGGAAGCCAGTTCTTTTATTTCTTCATATTCTTTCTGGTTTCCGGCTCCACCCGCAAGAACAAGTTCTATCTGTCCATTTTCTTCATCCAGCAGATTCATTGCGCGCAAAAGACTTTTTACACCTTTCTTCTGCGTGATTTTTCCGGCAAAGATCAGCCGCACCACTTCATCTTTTTTTCCCGGCTTCTCACCGGTTATCCGGAACACATGACTATTGTACCCCGTGCCAATCACTGTCATACTCTCATTTTTCACCGGATAGATCTGTCTGATCTTTTCTTTCTGTGCTTCCTGAAGTGCAAAGATCCGGTCAAGATGTGGAATCTGGCTGCGTATAAATTCTCGTTGAAATGGCGTATTGTTCATCTGTCTCAAATCCGTATTATGACAGAATCCATATACTTTCTTTTCCGGATAACGCTCCCGCACCAGTGCTGTCAGATAATACAGATGATGACACAAGATCAGTTCCGGATCTTCTCTTTCTATCACTTCATCCAATACTGAAAGAAATGCATTCCTGAACTGTACTGTCATCTCTTCTGTCATATCCTTGTATCTGGTACTGGTATATGGCATCTCATCTGACATGCCCACAACCGGATACGGTAATTCTTCCGATTCAAAATATACCGGATATGCCTTCACGCCATCCGGTATATCCATCTGTTCCCCTCTTGCAATGCCTGCCAGCACAGTCTGTGTATGTCCCTCTTTTGCAAGTGCTTTCACAACCTCCGTCAGATAGACTCCGCTCCCGGTACTGCATGGTTTCTGTGCCGTGACACTAAGTATTCTCATCCTGCTTTCTTTATCTCCTCTCATATATCGCAAAAACATATTCCAGATCAAAATACGTCTGCTCATCACTGATTTTTGTCATCTCCCATTCCGGATCCGCATCCAGATCCGGGAAATATGTATCTGCATCATACGCATGATCGATCTTTGTAACATAAGCCTTTGTACAATATGGAAGAAGCTGACGGTAAATACTCTCTCCACCGATCACATAGACATCTTCTGAATTGTATTTTTTTAATTCTTCTACCATCTCTTCTACAGAATGTACGATCACGGTATCTTTTACTTTATAATTCTTATCTGTCGTAAGTACTACATTGACACGGTTCTTCAGCGGCTGTCCTCCCGGAAAACTTTCCAGCGTCTTTCTTCCCATCGCAACAACTTTTCCCTTCGTTGTCTCACGGAAAAATTTCATATCCTGCGGAATGCTCACCAGTAATTTATTTTCTTTTCCAATTGCCCAGTTCGAATCTACTGCTACGATCAAATTCATATTATTTCCTCCTACTTATACCGCTACCGGAATATTTTTTATCTGGTCATGTGTCTGATAATCGATCAATTTCACATCATCTCTCGTAAACTGATAGAAATCCCTGATCTCCGGATTCAGCCAGAATTTCGGTGCCGGAAGCGGTTCACGGCTGATCAGTTCTTCGATCATCGGTACATGTCTGTCATAAATATGCGCATCTGCGATCACATGGACAAATTCTCCCACTTCCATATCACACACCTGCGCAAGCATATGGATCAGCACGGCATACTGACATACGTTCCAGTTATTTGCAGCCAGAACATCATTGGATCTCTGGTTCAGGATCGCATTCAGTGTCAGTTTATCATGTCCCGGTTTCTTCGTCACATTAAATGTCATACTGTAAGCACATGGATACAGGTTCATCTCATGCAAATCCTGATGTACATAGATATTCGTCATGATCCTTCTGCTGTATGGATTATTTTTCAGATCATAGATCACACGGTCTACCTGATCAAACATTCCTTCTTTATACTGATGCTTTACGCTCATCTGATATCCGTAGGCTTTTCCGATTGATCCGTCTTCATCTGCCCAGCTGTCCCAGATATGGCTGTGCAGGTCATTGATATTATTTGATTTCTGCTGCCAGATCCAGAGAAGTTCATCCGTACAGCTTTTAATCGCGGTTCTTCGAAGTGTCAATGCCGGAAATTCTTTCGACAGATCATAACGGTTCACGACTCCGAATTTTTTGATCGTATACGCCGGTGTCCCGTCTTCCCATACCGGTCTTACCTTTTCTCCTCTGGTATCGGTACCGTTATCGATGATGTCACGGCACATGTTGATAAACACTTTATCTGCATAACTCATTTTTACATCTCCTGTCTCTCTGCTTTTCGTTCTGTCTACGGATCACTGATATTATAAAGGACCCGGTCCAGCATCTTTTCCAATGCTGCAATTTCTTTTTTACTCATTCCGATCGTAAGCCGCCGGTCGATCTTCTTCCGGTAGTTATCCATTTTTTTCTGGATATCGTATGCTTTTTCTGTCGGGTATATGTTCTTACATCTTTTATCCTGATTACTTGGAACCGCCAGAATGAATCCCTTTTCATCCAGCCTTTTTAAGATCCCTGTCACCGTCGGATTCTTAAGACTCAGTGCTTTCTCAATGTCTTTCTGATTCACGAATTCTTTGCTGCTGCCAAGAAGGTAATCCAGCACCGCACACTGTGACGATGTGATTCCAATCCCGCGGAGCAGATTATTGAATTCTTTCTCGTAAATATTATTAATCTGTTTAAACATAAATCCAACGGGTAATCGTTCTTTCATCCTTTGTCTTCTCCCATTCCCCTGTAAACATCATCCGTCCGGGAAGATTCACATCCCCGGACGGACTCACTCAATCAATTTATTTTACCATATTCCAACAGGCTATGCAATCTCATCCATCGCACGAAGCTCTTTTAGCGCAAACCCTATTGCAACAATTCCGGCTGCCGCATCAGCAATCGGTCCTGCATACATTACACCATCAATTCCCATATAAAGCGGGAAAATAAGTATCAGCGGAAGCAGGAAAATCACCTGCCTTGTAAGTGAAACTACAATACCCAGCTTTGCCTTACCGATCGATGTAAAGAATCCGGAGGACATCGGCTGTATTCCATTGATAAATGTCATGAACATAAAAATTCGGAAATATCTCGCTGCAAATTGATAATATTCCTTACTTCCTGTACCAAAGATACTCACAAGCTGCGTCGGGAAGAACTGGAAACACAGGAAAAATACAATGCCAACCGCCATGGCGATCTGGAATGCTTTCCAATAGGTCCTCTTCACCCTGTCATACGCCTCCGCACCGTAATTGAATCCCCAGATTGGCTGGCATCCCTGTGAAATCCCGATTGCGATCGCCATGAACACCATATTTACTTTAGAGATCACCCCCACGCATGCCAGCGGAATATCCGTTCCATACACAGAAGCCGCTCCATAATGCCGCAATGTATTATTCATCGTGACCTGTACCACAGCCATAGCAATCTGATTGATACAGGAAGCCATTCCCAGTGATATGATCTTCTTCAAAATCTTTCCTGACGGACGGAACATCTCTTTTTTCAGTTCCATTTTACGGAATCGTCCGAAATATACAATGACCATAATACCTGATACAATCTGACCGATCACGGTTGCCCATGCAGCACCTTTGATCCCCCAATGGAATCCGAAGATAAATAACGGATCTAAGATCGTATTAATGATTGCTCCCGTCAGCATACACGTCATCGAATATGTCGGACTTCTGTCTGCACGGATCAGATGATTCCCGCCCGTCGTCAGAATTAGAAACGGTATTCCGAATGCGGTAATCCCCGTGTAATCCTGTGCGTATGGCAGGATCTTCTCTGTTACCCCAAAGATGTGCAGTAACGGATTCAAAAATACAAGTGTGACCGCCGCAATGATCACTCCGCAGATCACCAGCATAGCAAGTCCGGTTCCTGCGATCCTGCTTGCCTTCTCATGATCTCCCGCACCGGAACACAGGTTAAAATTCGATGCACTTCCGATTCCCAGAAGAAGCGCCGTTGCCGTACAGATGATCGACACCGGAAATGCGATATTGGTCGCCGCATTTCCCAGAAGTCCGACTCCCTGTCCGATGAAGATCTGGTCTACAATATTATATAACGAGCTCACCAGCATACTGATAATTGCCGGAATCGCAAATTTCGCGATCAGTTTTCCTTCTTTTTCTGTCTCCAGAGGATTCCTTTTTTTCTGTTCCTCCATCTCATCTTCACTCCTTATCCGATTATAAAAGACGGAGCTTGTTACGGTCTCCGTCCTTTAAAAATATTCTGCTATTTATGCTTTTCTATTTATGCTCTAATATTCACGAATCACGGTTCCGATCTCACGTGTCGTATCCATATCCACCAGATGTTCCAGTGCGTCTTCCAGATGCTTTTCCTTTACTGCTTCTGTCACGATAACCAGTTCTGCCGCATCATCTGCCTCCGTCTTCTGGATGACTCTGGCAATACTTACCTTATGTACTCCAAATACACTCGCGATTGCTGCTAGCACACCCGGTTTATTATCCACCAGCATACGGATGTAGAATTTATTCTTTACTTCTTTAAAATCCTTTACCGGTGTGTCACGATAACAGGTGCAGCTGATTCTTCCCGTACAATGATACTGAATATCACGGATCACATCGATCACATCACCCATGATCGCGCTGGCTGTCGGAAGTTCTCCCGCTCCACGTCCATAGAACATCGTATCATCTGCCGCATCGGAATGTACGAATACTGCATTAAAGGAATCTCTGACAGATGCAAGAGGATGCTCCTTCGGAATCATCATCGGATGTACTGCAACTTCTATACCACCTTCTGTATTATGTGCGACACCGAGCAATTTGATCACGTCACCGAATTCTTCTGCATACTCTACGTCTTTTGCCGTAATCTTCGTAATTCCTTCTGTATATACCTCATCAAATGTCACTCTGGAATGGAATGCGATCGATGCCATGATCGCTACTTTACGTCCGGCATCCAGTCCTTCGATATCGGCTGTCGGGTCTGCCTCAGCATAGCCAAGCTCGGTAGCAAGTGCCAGTGCATCGCCAAAATCCATGCCTTCTTCGATCATCTTGGTCAGAATAAAGTTCGTTGTACCATTGACAATACCGATGATTTCCTGAATCTCGTTTGCAGCCAGACACTGCTTCAGTGGACGGATGATCGGGATTGCTCCTGCTACGGCTGCCTCAAACAAGAAATCCACTCCACTTTCTTCTGCTGCTTCCAGAAGTTCATGTCCATGTGTTGCCACCAGATCTTTATTTGCAGTTACAACATTCTTCCCTGCATGCAGAGCTTCCAGAATCATAGTTCTTGCAGGCTCAATTCCGCCCATCACCTCGATCACGATCTCGATTTCATCATCGTTAATGATATCTTCCCACTTATCTGTCAAAAGAGACTGCTCTACGCCTTCTCTCTTCTTATTCATGTTATGTACCAGTATCTTCTGGATCTTAAGACCTGCCCCGGCTTTCATTGCCATCTCATCTTTCTGGTATTCTACAAGCTTATATACACCACTGCCAACCGTTCCAAGTCCCAGAAGACCTGCTTTTACTACTCTTTCCTGATTCATCTTCTCACATCCTCGTTTTCTTGTTCACTCTCTTTTCGTTTTTGCAACTACAGATATGTTGTTTTTCTGCAGTCTTTTGTTTATTCACACTTTAGTATAGCACAGTGTCACATATGATTTCAATCGGATTCTTTCTCTGCTCGTAAATTAGTACAACGAAAAGACGTTGCAAACAGTCAATTCAGAGCGACAGACGGGACTCGAACCCGCGACCTCCACCTTGGCAAGGTGGCGTACTACCAACTGTACTACTATCGCATAACAACTATTTGCAACGTCTTTTCAGAGCGACAGACGGGACTCGAACCCGCGACCTCCACCTTGGCAAGGTGGCGTACTACCAACTGTACTACTATCGCACATCAAGCATATTTCATGTTTTCGTGTTCATCAGAACGATATTTAGTATATCGCAACTTTCTCATTATGTCAATATCTTTTTCAAGTTTTTTGAATTTTTCTTTCTATCTGAAAATTCAAATAATTTAACAAATGCCGGGAATAATCTTTATCTGACTGTTCCCGGCATTGTATTCTTTACTTACTCAGCGTCGTCTTTCTTCTCTTCCTTTGCCACTACTGCAATTCCGAGTTCCTCCAGCTGTTTTGCATCTACATGTCCCGGTGCTTCTGTCATCAGGTCAGATGCATCTTTTACCTTCGGGAATGCGATCACGTCACGGATGCTGTCCTGTTTTGCCATCAGCATAACCAGACGGTCCAGACCGTAAGCCAGTCCTGCGTGCGGCGGTACTCCGTACTTGAATGCTGTCAGAAGGAATCCGAACTGCTCCTTGGCCTGTTCTTCCGTAAATCCAAGTACTTTGAACATCTTGCTCTGGATATCCTGATCGAAGATTCTGACACTTCCGCCACCGATTTCATTACCATTTAATACGATATCGTATGCTTTCGCACGCACTCTTCCCGGATCACTGTCGATATACTGAAGATCTTCTTCCATCGGCATCGTAAACGGATGATGCATTGCTGTGAAGCGGTTCTGTTCTTCACTCCACTCAAGAAGCGGGAACTCTGTTACCCACAGGAATTTGTATTCGCTTTTATCAAGGAGTTCCATCTGACGGGCAAGTTCCAGACGAAGTGCTCCAAGTGTATCCCATACAACTTTATTCTTATCTGCCGCGAATAATAACAGGTCGCCGTTCTCTCCGCCCATTGCCTCGATCAGCGCTTTCATCTCGTCATCTGTCATAAATTTGGCAAATGAAGATTTTACAGTTCCGTCTTCATGGATTGCAATATAGGCAAGTCCCTTTGCGCCGTAATCTTTCGCAAAGTCAACCAGCTTGTCGATCTTCTTGCGGGCCATTCCCCCCTGTCCTTTGGCGTTGATACCGCGAACAGTTCCACCATTTTCAATTGCATTTTTGAATACAACGAACTCGCAGTCTTTTACAACATCTGTAACATTCGTCAGTTCCATACCGAAACGGATATCCGGCTTGTCAGAACCAAAGCGGTCCATTGCCTCCTGCCATGTCATTCTCTGAATTGGAAGGGATACCTCTACCCCCAGTACTTCTTTGAACAATTTTGCAAGCAGTCTTTCATTTACCTCGATGACATCGTCAACATCTACAAAAGATAACTCCATGTCGATCTGTGTGAATTCCGGCTGACGGTCTGCACGTAAGTCTTCGTCACGGAAACATTTTGCAATCTGGAAATATCTGTCATATCCGGAGCACATCAGTAACTGTTTGAATAACTGCGGTGACTGCGGCAGTGCATAGAACTGTCCCTGTTGGATACGGCTCGGTACCAGGTAATCTCTTGCTCCTTCCGGTGTACTCTTGATCAGGACCGGTGTCTCGATCTCAAGAAATCCTTCTTCTGCAAGGAACTGACGTGTCAAAGTTGCAACTTTACTTCTCATCATCAGATTGCGCTGCAGATCCGGTCTCCTGAGGTCCAGATATCTGTATTTCAGACGTACTTCTTCTTTTGTCTTGGAATTTTCTTCAATGTGGAACGGAGGTGTCTCTGACTCGGAAAGAATACGGAGTTCTTCCGGAAGCACCTCAATTTCGCCTGTTGCAAGATGATCATTCACCGCACCGGAACGCTTTGCAACCGTTCCCACGATTGCTACTACATATTCCGCACGAAGCTTTGCTGCTTTTTCAATCAGCGCTGCTTCTGATTTCCCTTCTTCGAATACCACCTGAATGATACCGGAGCGATCTCTGACATCTACAAATACCAGACCTCCTTTATTACGGTTCTTCTGTACCCATCCCATGATGGTAACTTTTTCTCCTACATTGGCTGCAGATAATTCTGCACATCTATGGGTTCTTTTCAACCCTTTCATTGATTCTGCCATGTTCTTTTTCTCCTTTTCCGGCGTCTTTGCGCCGTGATTTATTGCTCTCTAAAACATATTATAAGTTTTCCACGGAATCTGCATAGCAGTCCACGATTTCTATATAACCGTCTTCCGCCAGCTGTTCTTTCTGGAATTTCTTATTCTTTTTCATGTTTACGATCAGAACCTGTTTTCCTGCCTGACGATCCGCCTTTGCAAGTGACATCACTTTTAAAAGGCCTTCTTTTGTCATCTTCTTTTCTAACAAATATGCTTTCTTCTCTTTTACGGTCGGAACTTCATATCCATTTTCCAGAAGCAGCATAACAATTCTCTCGAATCCGATTGAAAATCCACATGCAGGTGTATCCTGCCCGGTAAATTTACCAATCATCTTATCATAACGTCCGCCTCCGGCTACTGATCCGCCGAAGTCATCCATCGTTACCTCAAAGATCGTTCCTGTGTAATAAGACTGTCCTCTTACAAGTGTCGGGTCGAATTTGATATTAAATTCGCATTCCTTTGCAGTCTCAACACTGGAAATGATCATTTCCATACTGTCTGCTGTCTCTTCACTTAAGCAGTCTCCTAATTTTTCTTTCAGAAAACGGATGCCTGTCACATCAGGTGCAACATCCTGAAACAGCTGAAGATAAGTCTCTACATTTTCCTTTGCATATCCCATCTCTTCCAGTTCTTTTGCAACGCCTTCTGCCCCGATCTTATCCATCTTATCCAGGATAATGAAGACTTCATCATAGTCTTCCTCACGGAAGCCACTATATGCAGCCATTGCCTTCAGGATGTTACGGTCATTGATACATACCGTAAAGTTCTGAAAACTTAACTTTCCAAGCATCGCTGTGGTTGCAAGGATCAGTTCGATCTCTGCAAGATTTCCCGGTTCACCCAGAATGTCGATATCGCACTGCATGAACTGTCTGAAGCGTCCTTTCTGCGGACGGTCTGCTCTCCATACATTACCGATCTGCAATGCTTTGAACGGTGCCGGAAGCTCATTCGAATGGTTCGCATAATATCTGGCAAGCGGTACGGTAAGGTCGTAACGCAGACCTCCATCCACCAGATCATTTTCTTCTTTTGCTGTATCGATCTTCAGTTTTTCACCTCTTTTTAAGATCTTGAAGATCAGTTTCTCGTTATCTCCCCCTTGCTTGCTGCACAGGTTCTCGATATGTTCCACACACGGTGTCTCGATGGAACAGAATCCGTATGTCTTATACGTCTCTTTAATAAGTCCGATCAGGTAATCACGGATCTCCATCTCACGTGGGAGCATGTCTTTCATACCGGTAACCGGTTTCTTCTTTAATGCCATAACCATTCTCCTTTGCGTTCTATCATTTCGTCGATCCTGTCGATATAGGCATCTACTGCCTTGACATTCTCCTGACGGATCAGACGTGTCATTTTCTTCTTTTTACTGCCCGGCATAGGAATCGGATTCTTCAATACGATTTTTGTCGATGCACCTGCGCCTGCGGCAATAATAGATTGTTTTTCTTCCATAATAAGTATATTGTATATTCCGGCTTTGTCAACCTTTGCATAGCCAACATTTTCAAAATTCCCTGCAATATTCTTCTGTCTGTACAGATAATACGGAAAAAGTTCCATCTCTTCTGCTGCTTTTGCTGCTTTTTCAATCATGCCGGAGAGGATATCATGTGTCTCCTTCACATCCCGGTTCAAGTCTTCCATTTCCATTCTGGCCGCTCTCTTGATCGCCAGTGAATGTACCGTCAGACTGTCCGGCTTCATCTGTTTGATCTGAGCCAGTGTATCTTCCATATCGGAAATATCTTCTCCCGGAAGTCCTGCGATGATATCCATATTGATATTATCGAATCCGGTCTTTCTGGCCAATGCATAGGCTTCTTTTATCTCTTCTACGGTATGCTTTCTTCCGATTGCATCCAGCGTCTTCTGCTGCATACTCTGCGGATTGATGGAAATCCTGGTAATGCCGTGGCTCTTTATGACCTTTAATTTTTCTTCTGTTATGCTGTCTGGTCTTCCCGCTTCCACAGTATACTCTAACAGATGTTCTCTCGAAAATTTCTCGTCAATCCACCCCATCAGTCGTTCCAGCTGCTCTGCCGTCAGAGTAGTCGGCGTACCTCCGCCGATGTAGATTGTATTCAGCTTTTTATTTTTTGAGTGTTCTGCAATAAATTCCAGTTCTTTGCAAAGCGCATCTACATATGCATCTACTTTTTCTTTCCAGCGGTCCAGCGGTCCGGAACTGAAAGAACAATAAGAACAGACGGACGGACAGAACGGGATTCCCACATACAGACTGTACCCTTCTTCATAATCCAGTTCTCCCAGAATCTTCTGTTCCCTTTCAGCAATCTCCCATGCAAGCACTGCTTTTTCTTTCCTTACTCTCGCGTTTTCCCACGCCCATCTGATATAATCTTCTTTTTTCCATCCGGCTTCCAGTTTCTGCATAGCAAGCTTGGTCGGACGCACGCCCGTAAGTACTCCCCATGCAAGGGATTCTCCGGTGATCTTTTCCAGCTGGTCATACAGATTCAGGTCTGTCTGCCGTTTTCTCTCCTTTTGCAGATCCTCCGGTTCTGCAAAAACCATCTGACCATCCGGTAATTGTACCGTTACATAATTAGAGGCTTCTTCATCCGTCTTGCAGGATACTTCCTGTGACGGATAAAAAGCCTTTAATATATGATACGCATTATAAGTATAAGACTCGCTTTTACATATAATCTGAATCATTCTA
>CAKRCY010000056.1:0-14242 GCA_934309195.1 uncultured Dorea sp. | reverse complement strand
TTATCGCTTTTTGCAACGCTGTATGCGATTGCATGTTCTCTTCCGCCACTTCCAACGATTAATACTTTCATCTTACATTGCTCCTTTATCCTCTATGACTCGATCGTCACGCGATGTCCTTCTACTTTAACTTTACCGTTTGCAATCAGATCAATGGCTCTTGGCAGAATTCTCCATTCTGCCTGCTCCATTACACGTCTCTGCAGAACTTCCGGAGTATCTCCCTGTTCCACTTCAACCGCTTTCTGCAAAATGATCGGACCGGTATCGGTTCCTTCGTCTACAAAATGTACCGTTGCACCAGCCACCTTCACCCCGCGTTCCAGCGCTTTTTCATGCACCTTCAATCCATAGAATCCTGTTCCGCAAAATGCCGGGATCAGAGACGGATGGATATTGATCATGCGGTTTCTGTATTTTGCGATCATCTCTGCCGGAATCACTACCAGAAATCCTGCCAGAACGATCAGATCCGGCTGCATGGCATCTACCGCCTTCATGAATTCCTGATTGAAGATCTCACGGCTTTCATAATCTTTTGGAGATATACACTGATTCGGAATTCCATGTTTTTCAGCACGCTCCAGTGCATATGCATTCTTATTATTACTGATGACACCGGCAATCTTTGTGTTTGTGATCTTGCCGGAATCTACTGCATCTATGATTGCCTGCAGATTTGTTCCGCCGCCGGATACCAGAACTACGACATTTAACATAATGTCACTCCCTTTTCACCGTCTTCGATATGGCCGATCACATATGGAGTATCTCCGGTCGCTTTGATTGCTTCTATTGTCTTATCTACATCAGCAGGATCAACAGCAACGATCATACCAATACCCATATTATAAGTATTGTACATTGCGTGCTCGTCTACATTTCCCTCTTTTGCAAGCTTTGTGAAGATCGGAGGAACCGGATAACTGTCTTTTTCTACAACAGCTTTTACTCCGTCTTTTAACATTCTTGGAATGTTCTCATAGAATCCGCCTCCAGTAATATGGCTGCAGGCTTTCACTTTCACTCCTGCGTTCTTTATGCTCTTTAATGCTTTGACATAGATTCTTGTCGGAGCAAGCAGTGCTTCTCCAAGTGTAGTTCCCAGATCATCGTAATATGTATCCAGCGATTCTTTTGTCATCTCGAATACTTTACGCACCAGCGAGAATCCGTTGCTGTGCACACCTGAAGATGCCATACCGATCAGTACATCTCCTGCTTTTAAATCTTCTCCTGTAATCATATCTTTTTTATCACATACACCAACTGCAAATCCCGCAAGATCGTATTCATCTTCCGGCATAAGTCCCGGATGTTCTGCTGTCTCTCCACCGATCAGGGCTGCTTCTGACTGCAGGCACCCTTCTGCCACACCTTTTACGATAGATGCGATCTTCTCCGGATAATTCTTTCCACACGCAATATAGTCTAAGAAGAATAACGGCTCACCGCCTGCACACGCAATATCATTCACACACATAGCTACTGCATCGATTCCAATGGTATCATGCTTATCCATGATCATGGCAAGTTTGACCTTTGTTCCACATCCGTCTGTTCCTGATAACAGCACCGGCTCTTCCATTTCTTTGATCTTCGCAAGAGAAAATGCTCCCGAGAATCCTCCGAGTCCGCCAAGAACTTCCGGACGCATAGTCTTCTTCACATGCTCTTTCATAAGTTCTACTGACTTGTAACCTGCTTCAATATCCACACCAGCTTTTTTGTAATCCATAACCCGATCTCCTTTTGTACCTGTTATTTATTTTATACTTTTATATCTATTATTTTGATGTCAGATATGCCTCATATCCGATAGAATCAAGCTTTGCTGCTTTGGCTTTGACTGCCTCTTTCTGTTCCGCTGTATAAGCTTTCAGTTTCTTCAGAAGTTCTTCATCTGAAGCTGCAAGAATCTTTGCTGCAAGAATTGCTGCATTCTTTGCGCCATCAATCGCAACGGTTGCAACCGGAACTCCCGGCGGCATCTGCATGATTGAAAACACTGCATCCATTCCATCCAGATTCTTTCCTGAAAGAGGTACACCAATAACCGGAAGGGCAAATAATGCTGCACACATTCCCGGAAGGGCTGCTGCCATTCCTGCACCGGCGATCATAACCTTTATTCCGCGGCTTTCTGCTCCTCTGGTCCATTCAATCAGTTCATCTGGCTCACGATGTGCTGAGATGATCGTCATCTCATACTCGATTCCTAACTCTTCCAGCATTACTGCAGCCTTACTCATAACCTTAAGATCTGAGTCACTGCCCATGATAATTCCTACTTTTGGCATAATTTTCATCCTTTCTTATAAGTTTGACAAATAAATCATACCCTATTTATTAGAATTTTTCAATGGTTCATTTAAAATCTCTGTCCCAGGAAGTACAAATTTTCCATTTTCCAGTAACACAATCTCTTTTTTATCTTTTGTAACAACCGTAATACTTCCCAGTTCTTCATATGGAATGGTAATATCTGTATGACAGTGGAAATACGCTTTTGATACGTCTTCTTTTCTGCGGATCGATACCGAATTGTCTCTTGCAATAATCTCTTTTCCGTTCGGATTATAGACTTTGATATCCTCACACCAGCTGTAGCATGTATCTCCCACCGCAAAATGCGGTCCCATCTTCTCTGCGATCAGGATCGGCATCTTATCCTCGATTCCATACTTCCTGGCAGTTACATATGCAGTTGTATTGGTTCCGATCGCGAATTCACCAAGCGGCAGCGTCGGATGTTTGTATAATACATTATCGTGAATATACGCTTTATTTTCCAGATCGCGATCAAAGTTCGCACAATTATACTCTGATACCATTCCGTTTGAGAATGTAATCTCCAGATCACGGTACTGTAGTTCATTCAGATACACTTTGCTGACATGTAAGACTCCGTTCGTTCCTTCCAGAACAGGAGAAGTAAAGACCTCCCCGACCGGAATATTCACATCTGCCACACAGTTCTCAAAGATTGTTTCTTTCGCAGGGTCATTCAACGGATGTAACTGTACATTCAGGTCTGTACGGTTCCCATTTGTCCCAAGGATATGCACATATTCGCCCTGATCCAACGCATCAATCAGCGTCTGCTGTACTTTTTCATACACTTTTGCATCCAGTGTATTTATACGGATAATCTCATCGAAAATCTCTTCATACTTCTCTCCGATCTCCGGCACCGGATAGGCAATGATCGTAAAGCTGCGCTCTTCTCCTTTGATATACCTGTTCACCATCTGGCTCTGACGGCTGTCGTACTGCAGGATCATCTCTTCCTGACTCTCTGAAAGCTTTGCCACAGTCTCTTTTGCCACCGGCTCGAATGGCTCTTCACCAAACATCTCGATACATGCCGGCCCTGCAAAACCGGCTGCCTCTTTCTTATAATGTTCATATGTTGTCTGCATCACTTCCAGTTTGCGCTCCAGGTACTTCTTATCCATGAAGAGTGCCTGATCATCTTTATGATCATATTCATACTGTTTATTTGCCACTGCTCCGCAGTATCCGATCTTGTAATGCTGTCTCTTCGTCAGCACACTGACCGCTGCACGATAGATGACCGGTTTTAATCCCATTTTTTCAAAGTTCTCGATCGCTTTCTTTACTACACGTTCAAACCCAAGAATATAACGGATATTCACTACCGATTTTTTCGAAAGATCTTTTCCGGTATTCACAAATCCAATGCGGTATCCTTCCGAATAGACATCTGCCATCTTCTGGATAATCTCTTCCGGAAGACGGTTCAGATGCTCCGCTGTCTTCCATTCGTTTTCGCTGATATACTCTCCAAACTGATACAGATATCTGAGATCTTTAAGATCGCTGTTCATGATCAGATCTGTTGCGAAGGATTCTTCCGGCAGGATCTGTTCTCTGATACGATCCGCAAGAAATACATCACAATAATCACTTGCATACCAGTAAAAAATATCACGGACCGTTTTTGAATCCGGTGTATCCTCGAACTGATTATATATTTCAATCAATAATTCATACAGAATTGCCAGATATTCTGTCTTTCCCTCAAAAACATAAACGACTGCCCCACGAAGTTCCGCATATAACATCCCAAGAATCTGTCCCGATTCTTTTCCAAACATCTTACACGCATAATCCGGATTCGCATAACTTTCTTCATACTGCTCCGGCAAAACATCCTGATACAGCCGTCTGTTCCATGTTCTTAATTCTTCCAGCGTAAGTTTCTGATATCTTCCGTCCAGAAGTTCCTCTCTCAGTTCGTCCAGCATAAGCACGAACTCTGCCATCTTCTTAAAATAATCTCTGTAAGGCTCTTTCACCGTATCTTCTGTCTGCATCAGACGGATACGGTCAAGTGCCAGTTCATATCTTTCTTCTATCATTTTACATAAGCCCCCTGACGAATAATCCAACCATAACGGCGAGAAATACCGCATTTACTGTGATCCCCACCTTGCATGTTGTATAAATCTTTTCACGTTCTCTGAAGCCTTTCATGCCAAGCCAGATTCCAATCACTGCCATCGCACAGGTTCCCAGTCCGAAAAAGCCAATCAATATATTGACATTTCCTTTATTTAAAAATGAAAAAAGAATCATCACGATCACCAGAAAGGCAATCACTACTGCATAAGTACAGGAATAGACACCCCTTTTGGAGTGTCTGACTGCTTTCTGTCCATATTTCGTTTTGATCATCTTTTTCCGCTTTTTTTTACGGGCTTTCGCTACCGCTTTAATTCTATCATCTTCTGTTCTTAGTTTTTTTCCCAGCATGTCTTCTCCTTATTGCCGCACATATCGCAAATAATATATATCCGCAAATTCCACCGATGGTATTCAGTAACAGGTCATCTACATCGAAGCTCCCCACCTTTGTGATAAGCTGGAAGACTTCCACGCACAGACTCAGCACAAAGCTGTAATATGCCGTTGCAATAAAACTTCTCTGCCTGCTTCCCATCGGGAGAAAAAATCCAAACGGAATAAATATAATCACATTTCCAAATAAATTGGTGAACATCGCAAAGAATCCCACCTGCTCACGATACTGCCAGAATCTTTTGATTTCTTTAAACAGTACCAGATTATAATGGTATTCCCTCATCTCACCTGTACGTCCATACCAATCAGAGAACAGCAGGAAATATACAATAAATATTACATATAATATAAATAATATCTTTCCCAGTATCCGGATTCGTTTCCTTTTCCTTGAATCCAACGTCCTACAACCTCCTGTGTCTCTTCGGTATTAGAATAAGATTCCTTTCTTTTCTTTCAGTAAACGGGCACCGCTTATAATGGAGATCACACCTGCGGCGATTCCTACTACCGTGACTACAATTCCTACTGCAATCCCTGCTGCACCGGCCAGCCCCATTGCTTTATATGCTTTTTCATTCATATCCTGATCCCCCGTTTTCTATTTTGCTCCGTACTGTTCATAATATGCGTCGATTGCTTCTTTTAATGTATCATCGATCACAACTTTCCCGTCACATTCTTTATTATACAGGCACTCTACAACTTCTTCCATTGTTACGATCGCAGCTGTATCGAATCCATACAGATCTTTGATCTCATCCAATGCACATTTCTCGCCGCCTTTTCCTACTTCCATACGGTTCAGGGATACCATCAGACCTACGATTGTTACATCTGCAGCACCTTTTACTTTTGGTACGGTCTCTTCCATGGACTTTCCTGATGTTGTCACATCTTCGATCATGATCACACGGTCTCCGTCTTTTAACTTGCTTCCAAGGAAGCTTCCTTTATCGGCACCATGATCTTTTTCTTCTTTACGATCAGAACAATAGCGTACTTCTTTTCCATAAAGATCACTGTAAGCAATTGCCGTAACCACTCCAAGCGGGATTCCCTTGTATGCAGGTCCGAATAACACATCAAAATCATCTCCATAAGTATCATGGATTGCCTTCGCATAATACTGGCCTAATTTTTTCAGCTGCGATCCTGTTACATAAGCTCCGGCATTCATGAAGAATGGTGATTTTCTTCCGCTCTTTAATGTAAATTCTCCAAACTTGAGCACATCGCTCTCTACCATAAATTCAATAAACTCCTGTTTATAACTTTCCATCTTGATTCCCTCCATATATTTCAGACTTTGTGCGTCCTGTTTATTGCATAATAATTCCATTTAATTCTATCATAAGAAAATCAGTTTTTCAATTCACGTCAGAAAAAAAGAAAACTATATACACGTAATCATTACATGATCTTTGTCTCTTCCAGCTTTTCTGCAAATGCTTCGTTCATCCGGATTACCGGTTTGCGCAGAAGCAGTCCGAGAATCAATGACAAAAGCAGGAAAATTCCCAGCTTTCCAAGTTCAGTCCAGTATGTCATACCATACATGCCTCCAATTGTCTCCCTGAATGCCGCCATACTGTGAACAAATGGCAGTAACGGATAAACCGCTTTAAAGAACGTCGGTGCCACTTCAATCGGGAATGTGCCTCCGGAACCTGCCACCTGCATGACCAGAAGTACAACACTGACTGCTTTTCCGATATCTCCGAATGACACCGTCAGTGTATAAATAATATTCACGTATACGATGCTCGAGAACCATCCTGCCAGCATAAACAGGAATGGATGCTTACACTGGATGCCCAGATACAACAGATCTCCCAGACAGATCAGAGTGCTCTGCAGCAGCCCGACAATCAGGAAGATGAGATAACGCCCCAGGTATTCCTGATGTGGTTTTACTTTCTTCAGTCCTTCGGTGCATTTTGACGAAACGCCTGTCTTTAACATGGCAACCAGTACAATTCCGCCGATCCAGATCGACAAGGTGGAATAGAACGGTGCCATCGAAGAACCATAATTTTCAATCTTATAGATCTGATTCGTCTTCAGGCTTACCGGCGCTGCCAGGAACTCTCCGATCACATTGGAATCTCCGGAGATCAGTTCTTCCAATTGTGAAAAATCTCCGCCCGACTGCATCTGACTGATCTTTCCTGTTGTATCACTGATCTTTCCGGATGCTTGATCCAACAGCTTGCAGGAATGATCCAGCGCCTTATTGATCTGTGTCAGATCTGCGGAAGCCGAAGATGACAGATCATAGACTCCGTCCACACTTGCATCCAGCTGGTCCATCAGACTGCCCAGACTGCTGCTGGTATCTCCCATGGATTTGGAAAGCTTATCCAGACTGTTTTTAACATTCTTTTCATAGTCGGATTTCACATTTGCAAGACTGTCCGCACTTTCTTTTACCAGTTTGTCCAGCTCAGCCTTATTCTGGATTGCTGTGCCGGATGCATCTGTCAGTGAGGATGCCGTGCTCTGTAACTGATTCTTAAGCTCTGTCTGTGTTGCGATTGTCTCACCGAGCTTTCCTGAAATGTTGCCGAGCAATGCATTTAATTTCGTATTGCCAAGTCCGCTCACTTTATCTGCCATATCATCTACTGAATTCTGCAGTGACTGGTAAGCGGCAGTTACCTTTTCCACGCTGGACGCCAGAGTGTTCAACGTTGCTGCTACATCTGCCGCACTCTGCGAATTGGATGCAAATGCAGAATCAATAATCCCGGACATCTGTGAATAAAATTCTTTTCCGGAATTCAGTGCCGCATTTACACCATCCGTTGCACCGCTGATCGTTCCTTCAATCCCGCTGAATGATTTCTTTGTCGTCTTCAGGGCATCTGTTGTCTTATCTGAACGGTTCTGTGTCTCTTTCAGAAATGTGCCTGTCGTATCCAGAAGCTGCTGTGCAGATGTCGTCATTCCCGCAAAGGAACTTAATGTCGCAGATGCCATATTCAGGTCCGAACTGATCTGGTCCAGATTATTTGCCAGATTCCCTGCAATGGATTCTACTCCACCCTGATCTGCCACATTGGTAACTGTTTTGAAAGAAGCAATAACCGTATCACTGATCGTTTCAATAAATACTTCATTGACCTGTCTCTGGATCGCACTCGCTCCCTTATCCGTAACCTTCGGTGCGATCGCATTTTCTTTCGCATTCGAATAGTATGTGATACTTGGTTTACTGATATTTTCAGAGAACAGACTCATCATATCTGTACTGAAGTTTTCCGGTATCACGATCGCCGCATAGTATTTTCCGGATTTTACTCCGGATACTGCTTTTTTCTTGCTGGTAAATACCCAGTCAAGCTGCGAATTACTGCGAAGCGATGTCAGTACCTGATCTCCCATATTCAGTTCGATTGGAATCAGGCTGCCTTCATATCCTTTATCTACACTCGCCACCGCAACTTTTAAGTTTCCTGTATTTTTATATGGATCCCAGCTTGCTGCAATATTAAACCAGGCATAAAGGCAGGGAACAACGGTGATTCCCATAATGACGATCATGGCGATCACATTATTTTTAATCCGTTTTATATCCCGCCGGAAAATTTCCCATATATTTCTCATACGCCTTTTTCCTCCTTTATTTCCCGTATCAGATCTTCTGTTGTCATTCCTGTGGCAGCAAGCTGTTTTAACATCTTATCGTGTATATATTCTACACAGATCAGATACAGCGCAAGCGCGATCAGCGATACGATCCATAACACCAGAAATACCAGTTTGGATTCCAGGCTGAACATCAGTATCAGGAAAATGAGCGGGACAATGATCATTCCAAGGAATCCAAAGCGGATCATCTTCGGATAACGCTTCTCGAATTTTTCTGATCTTTCCAGGAATTCCTGTTTCCACTCATCATCTTCCATTAACGTCTTCATCATCATGGTCAGTTCCGGCCGTTTCCGCTCTGCTGTTTCCGTCTCTCCCAGCATCAGTTCTGTCTCTGACAGCCGCTTATCGAACAGATGATTCAGATTCATAAGCAGCGGACGAAGTACCAGACCGATGAAAAGCGATATCGGGAAGAAGATTGCCAGTATTCCCAGATATTTCCAGATATTCGCTCCATACATACCGGCAATGCATTCACGCATTGCACTGATTCCATAAGTGAAAGGAATCAGCGGATGAAGTTTCTGGAAAAATGCAGGTGTCATCTCGATCGGATATGTTCCTGCCGATCCCGGGATCTGTAAAATAACCAGTACAACTCCCAGTGCTTTTCCAATATGCTTGAATGTAAGTGCCAGCGCATAGATCAGATTCACATAGATAAAGGAACAGAAGATGCCCACACATACGAATGCGACCGGGTGTACACATTGCACTTTCAGAAGCACAATATCGCCCAGGCACACGATCAGACCCTGTACCAGGCCTACCGCCATGAATAACATCCATCTGCCAAAATAAGCCTGTGATGCCGTAAATCTGTGAATCTTCCCGTCTCTGTCCACTTCCTGTTTCAGAATGGATACCAGGATCAGTCCGCCTACCCACAATGCCAGATTGGTATAAAATGGTGTCATACCAGATCCATAATTTTCCACATCATACAATACTTTCGACTGAACACTTACCGGCGAAGACATAAAACCGGCAATGGAATCCGCATCAATCCCCTCCAGAGAGGTCAGTTTCTGATACATCTGTGAACTTTGCAGTGCTCCCAGATCGTCCTGAACCGAAGCCAGTGATTCGTCTACCCGTTTCAGCACTTCTTTGGTCTGTCCCAGTGCCGATGCACTGTCTTTTAAGCTGATGTTCAGCTGATTCAGGATACTCTTCATCTGTTCAACCGTCGGTTCTACACCATCCAGTGTTGAGGACAGGCTTCCGCTTAACGAAGCCAGACTGTCCAGTGACTGGTTCAATTGCGGCATTAATGTCTGTGCAAAATTACTGCGGTAATCCTGCAGACTTTCCTTGCTGTCTTTTGCAAGCTTTTCCAGAGATGTCCGTGTACTCTGCGCTGTTGTCACTGCATTCTGAATTCCTTTATTGCCGCTCTTCAATGAAGCCACCAGCCCCTGAAGGGACGCATTCTGGCTCTCCAGTTCGGAAATCTTTTGTGCGATCAATGCCGAAAACTGCTGTGATAATTCTGTATTTCCCTGAATCTGTTCATTCAGCGCTTTTAACTGACTCAGTAATTCCTGATTCCTGGTAAGGAGAGTGGATGCTGTTGTCAGGCTTCCGTCTACTGCTGTCAGAGCCTGTCCTGCCTTTGTCTCGAATACGCCCAGTTTTGCCGATGCAGACACATAGGTATTATTCAGAAGCGTCTCGCCGTTCGACATACTATCCGAGAACTGTGTCGAAAATATTCCTACTGCTGTTCTTGTGTCTGAAAGTACCGTTCCGGTATCTGAAAGTATCTGCACTCCCGATTTTGCCGATGCATTGACCTGATCCAGTGTTTTCACCGCATTCTGGATCACTTCATCCGACTTATCCACCGTTTTCTGAAAATTTTCCAGAACTTTGTTATATTCTTCCAGATTCTTCCTTGTCTCGGCAACCGCCCGGATCAGACTCGAATTTCCTTCCGTCACTCTTCCTGCGATATCTCCGGCTTTTTCACTCAGCAGCTTTGAAATGGATTCTGCCGCCACCGAAGAAAAGGTGTCATTGATCTCCTGCTGGATCGTACCAGCACCTGTATCTGTGATCTTCGGGGCAATCGCATTTTTCTTTTCATTAATATAATAATCCAGCTCCGGCTGTTTGATATCTCCCGATAAAATGCTCAGAAGTGATTCGCTGAAATTATCCGGTATTACGATCGCTGCATAATATTTCCCGGATCTTACTCCCTTTTTTGCTTCTTTTGCATCTACAAACTTCCAGCCAAGCTGGTCATTTTTCTTCAGATTGTCTACAATACTTTGTCCTGCGTCCAGTGAGATCTGCTCACTGTCGGCACCTTTATCCTCATTGGCAATCGCTACCTGGATTCCTTTGGTATTCCCGTACGGATCCATATTGGCTGCGATGTTGAACCATGCATAAAGAGATGGCAGTACACTGATTCCAATCAGGATCAATACCGCTGCACGGTTACGGAATAACCGGCCAAGATCTCTTTTGAAAATCTGAAATGATTTCTTCATCCACACATCCTCCTTTGGTATCGTCATATACACATCAGTATAACAAATAAGATTCTAAAAATCTACTCAAAAAACTGACTGCCAGTCATATTTTTATTATGCCATTTGCCATACAGACACCCGTATTTTTACCGTTCACGGTTTTTCTTATATTTTTCCTACATATTTCCAAGAAAAAAAGAGACATTGCCGATAGTAGCAGTGTCTCTTTATCATTATTTTACAATACCAACCATATCTTTCACAGATTCAAATCCATTTTTCTTCATATATGCTTCGATTCCGTCAATGATCTCAATCGTTGCATTCGGATTGTAGAAGTTCGCGGTTCCCACAGATACTGCAGATGCTCCCGCAAGGATCATCTCGATGGCATCTTCCGGTGTAGCAATTCCTCCCATTCCGATGATCGGAATATTTACCGCCTGCGCCGTCTGGTATACCATCCGGACTGCGATTGGATGTACAACCGGTCCCGATACGCCGCCGGTCTTATTAGCTACCGCAAATGTTCTGCGGTTGATATCGATCTTCATCCCCGTCAATGTATTGATCAGCGACAGGGCATCTGCTCCGCCGGCTTCTGCCGCCTTTGCAATCTCTGTAATATCCGTAACATTTGGTGTCAGTTTCATGATGATCGGCTGTTTTGCGATCTTTTTGATCTGAGCCGTCAGTTCTTCTACATGCTTTGCGTCCTGTCCAAATGCAAGGAATCCTGCATTTACATTCGGGCACGAGATGTTGATCTCCATCATATCGATCGGCTCATCCGCCAGCCGCTCAACAACCGCAAGATATTCCTCCGGCGCATGACCGCAGACATTGACAATGATCTTCGTATCATATTTCTTCAAAAACGGAATGTCTCTTTTGCAGAACAGATCGATTCCCGGATTCTGAAGTCCGATCGCATTCATCATTCCACCGTATACCTCCGCTACACGCGGTGTCGGATTACCCGGCCACGGGACATTTGCGACTCCCTTGGTCGTCACCGCTCCGAGACGGTTCAGATCGACAAATTCACCGAATTCTTCACCCGAACCAAACGTACCGGAAGCCACTGTAACCGGATTCTTCCACTCTACGCCGGCAATATTTACTCTCATATCCATTATAAATCCACCTCCGTAGATAAGAATACTGGTCCGTCTTTACAGATTCTCTTATTATTCACGTTGCTGTGTGCATCTTTTTCCTTTGTCTTGCAGACACATGCCAGACAGGCGCCGATTCCGCATGCCATTCTTTCTTCCAGAGAAATATAGCATTCGATCCCCTTCTCTTCTGCATAAGTCTTGATCGCCCGCAGCATTGGTGTCGGTCCGCATGCAAATATCATATCTGCATCCAGATTCTGCTCACGGATGGCATCCATGACATTTCCTTTTGTTCCCACACTTCCGTCCTCTGTGGAAATATACAAGGTCCCGTTCTGTTCAAATTCGTCTTTCAGGAATGTATGTGCATCTCTGTAGCCGACAACGATCTGCTTTTCTTCGCACTGCATCTGTCTGGCAAGTTCCAGAATCGGCGGAACACCGATTCCACCGCCCATCAGGAATACTTTCTTTCCTTCTGCTTTCTCATATGGAAATCCATTTCCCAGAGGTCCGATCACCGGCACAGTATCTCCGGCCTTTAATTCCGAGAACTGTTTTGTTCCGGTCTTTTCTCCGGTCACACGGTATACCAGTCTTAATTTTTTTCCCTCTTTATCAATTTCACAGATACTGATCGGACGCGGAAGTAATTTGCTCGCATCTGCCGTGTATACAGATACAAACTGTCCCGGTCTGGCAGTCTGTGCTGCTTCTGTCTCAATCCACAGACTGTAGATCCCATCTGCCAGCATCTCCTGTGACAGAACTTTCGCCTGTTCTTTCTTTTTCTCCATCTTCATTTCTCCTGTTAAGCTTCCTCTGTCTTATGTTTTTTATCTGTCTTTTTGACAGATCAGACCTTATCTGTTCTCAAGTGCTCCCTTGATGTCTGCTACCATAGTCTCAACTGCTGCCCTGGATGCATCACCAAAGTTCTCAGCTCCAAACTTTGCATACTGTTCCTGCTTGTATGCCGCAATGATTCCTCTCGAAGAGTTCACGATTGCTCCCAGTCCATCTTCATTAAAGAAATGTACCAGATCTTTTCCTTTTCCACCCTGTGCACCGTAGCCAGGAACCAGGATATATGCCTTTGGCATTACTTTTCTAAGTACTTTTCCCATCTCCGGATAAGTTGCTCCTACTACTGCTCCTACATAACTGTACTCATCACCCATGACTTCTGATCCCCAAGCAGCCACTTTCTCTCCGACCAGTTCATACAGCGGACGACCATCGATCTTCTGATCCTGGAATTCCCCGCTGGATGGATTGGAAGTCTTAACCAGAACAAAGATTCCCTTCTTTTCTTCTTTACATACATCCAGGAATGGATTGACTCCGTCTGAACCAAGGTATGGATTGACTGTTACAAAGTCTTCGTCGAACGGTGCATATGTCTTGCTTCCTACTTTCACTTTCCCGATATGGCCAACCGCATAAGCTGCAGATGTAGACCCAATATCTCCTCTTTTTATATCTCCGATGACAACCAGTCCTTTTTCCTTACAGTAATCTACCGTCTTCTTAAATGCTGCAAGTCCCGGAAGACCGAATTGTTCATACATCGCAATCTGTGGTTTTACTGCCGGGATCAGATCATATGTCTTGTCTACAATTTCTTTATTGAACTGCCAGATTGCTTCAGCGGCACCTTCCAGTGTCTCACCATAATCTGCAAACGCTTTCTGCTGAACCTGTTCCGGAATGTAGTTTAACATTGGATCCAAACCTACTACGATCGGTGCTCCTGTCTTCTTTATGTTGGCTACTAACTGATTAATCAATGTCTTTTCCTCCTATTTTACATGTATCATCTTAATTTTACATTATTTATATTTTACCATAAGGCATACTAAAAGGGAATGCCTAACTGCATTCCCTTCCAAACTCTTCTTCTGCCATGTCATTGCCGGCACACCATTACTTCATCTGTGCCTTTACTGTCTCTACTGCTTTTTCAAGCTGGTTATCTGCATCCGGATTTTCTTCATCGCTCTGGTACTTGATTTTTACATCCGGTGTAATTCCTTTTCCATTAATGCTTCTTCCCTTTGGAGTAAAATACTCTGCAATCGTAAGTTTTACAGCTGTTCCGTCATCCAGATCAAAAATCTGCTGTACAACACCCTTTCCATATGTCTGGGTTCC
>CAKRCY010000055.1:0-14469 GCA_934309195.1 uncultured Dorea sp. | reverse complement strand
ATCTTCATATTCGGTGACATCCATGACATTCCACCGCCTTCTGTGATCATCTTTTCCCCACCATCAAGATAACAAATAACTACCGGTAATGTCTCGCCCTGAATTTCGTATCTCATAAATTGATACCTCCTGATATTATTTATACATCTTTAAATTTATTTCTTAAATTGTATTAACAATATTATAGCATTCCAGGTTCTTTTCTACAATTAGTATTTCATTTGCTGAGGAATTTATCATCGTGGCTTCCCCCGGTCCATGAGAAAGACCAATGATAATAAATTCAACAGTGGCATTATACCTTTTGTGTGTCTCCGGAAAGTTGTGGTGAATATTGCAATTCTCTCGTTTTTTCATGACATCTTCGTACGAATCTATCAATGACAAAAGCATCCACAATAAGCTGCCAGTAACAGGTTATATAAACACACTTCCGGTATCACAACGGTTCCGTTTCCCGGTATTTAATTATTATGGCATGCGAAAACATAGGAATAAAAATACAAGGTACATTTCCTCCATGGTGGAGACAACACAGAAATGTACCTTGTATTTTTATTCCGGCCGATGATAGCCGCCATAATGAATTAAACACCAAGCGTCTCTACAAATTTCAGGAATGCCTTCCTTCCCTCCTCCGTACACTTATAAACACCGGCATCCTCCAGCACATGCACAAAGACTTCTCCGACCTCTTTTTTCAGAATCTCCATCACATTTGCTTCCGTGATTTCTTCATATTTGGAGCTGAATATTTCCGCCCAGTCTGCATGTTTGGCAATTTTTTCGTTGCTTCTGATATCTTCATGATTTACCAGATAATCTGCCAGGATCTCCAATTCTTCTTTCAGTCTGGATGGAAGAACCGCAAGTCCCATTACTTCGATCAAGCCGATGTTTTCTTTCTTAATGTGATGATACTCGGCATGTGGATGATATACCCCCAGTGGATGCTCTTCTGTCGTAATATTATTACGCAAGGTAAGATCCAGTTCGAACATGCCGTCCCGCATTCTTGCGATCGGAGTGATCGTATTGTGCGGCTCTCCCTCTGTATTTGCATAGATGAAGGCATCTTCATCTGTATAGCTTCTCCAGCAGCTGAGGATATGATCTGCCAGATCTATCAGGCGTTTCTCGTCTTTGTGACGGATACGGATGACAGATAACGGCCATTTTACGATTCCGGCCTCAACATCTTCATATCCCGGAATCTTGAATCCGATCTCAATCGGTGCTTTTGCCATTGCAAATGTATAATGTCCCCCCTGGAAATGATCGTGACTTAAGATAGAACCGCCAACGATCGGAAGATCTGCATTGGATCCCAGAAAATAGTGTGGGAATAATTTTACGAAATCAAATAATTTCTCAAACGCTTTCTTATCTATTTTCATCGGAATATGCTGTCCGTTAAATACGATACAATGCTCGTTATAATACACATATGGAGAATACTGGAATCCCCATTTTCCACCTGCAATCTCAATCGGAATGATTCTGTGGTTTTCTCTTGCCGGATGATCCAGCCGTCCTGCATATCCTTCATTTTCCATACAAAGCTGACATTTCGGATATGCTGTATTCTTTGCATTTCTTGCCGCTGCGATCGCCTTTGGATCCTTTTCCGGCTTAGAAAGATTGATTGTGATGTCAATCTCACCGTATGGGGAATCCACTTTCCACTTCATATCTTTCTTCACACGGTATCTGCGGATATAATTACTATCCTGACTTAATTTGTAGAAATATTCTGTTGCAGTTTCCGGCGATTCTTCGTATTTTTCTGCAAATGTCTTCTGTACCTGGGCCGGCCTTGGCACCAGGCAATTCATGATCTTTGTATCAAAAAGATCACGGAATCCGATGCTGTCTTCAATGATTCCTCTTTTTACTGCCTCATCCAATAATCCTTCCAGAACTGTTTCCAGTTCGATAGAGCTTCTGTCGATTTCTACATCTTCGTATGAGTCTTCCTGAAATAATTCCAACAATAAATTCGTTGTGTAAATTCTCTCACATTCCGGCGTCAGTCCGGTCTGAATGCCATATTCTACCAGTTTCTTAATATTTTCATACAACATATTATGATCCTTCCGTTCCTTTTTCTATCCTGTGAATCTATACAATCTTTGCTCCGTCACCAATCTCTACTACATAGAATTCTGCTTCATGTCCGACTTTTTCTTTATATGTCTTTCCAATCTCTTGGATAAATCTGTCCACTGTTGCATCTTCAACAATGCTGACCGTACATCCGCCGAATCCGCCTCCGGTGATACGTGAACCGATAACTCCCGGCATAGCCTGCGCCAGATCCACTAAAATGTCGATCTCTTCACAGGACACTTCATAATCATAACGAAGTGACTCATGGGATGCATTCATAAGCTGTCCGAATAATTTTACATCATTGTTACGGAGTGCCTCTACCGCACGGATTGTCCGCTGATTTTCATATACAGCATGTTTTGCACGTTTCTGTCTGATCGGATCTTTGATCGCATCTTTGATCTCTTCAAATACGTCTTCTGTCAGATCTCCAAGAGTCTTGATATTGCTGACCTTCTGAAGTTCTTTTAACGCTGTCTCGCATTCATTTCTCCTGTCATTGTAAGCAGAATCAACCAGACTGTGTTTGACTTTACTGTTGATGATCACGATCTTCGCATTTTCAAGAACGACCGGTGCATATTCGTATTTTAATGTATTGGTATCCAGAAAGATTGCATGATCTTTCTTACCCATCGCACTTGCGAACTGATCCATAATTCCACAGTTACAGCCATTGAAGTTATTCTCTGAATACTGTCCGATCAATGCAAGATCGATCATGGAGAGATCTTTGAATCCAAATGTATCTTTTAACATCAGTCCTGTCAGTACTTCCAATGATGCGGAAGAAGAAAGTCCGGAACCATTCGGAATATTCCCATAGATCAGGATATCCATTCCATGTGTCAGTTCATACCCTCTCTTTTCGAATGCCCACATTACTCCCTTCGGATAATTTGTCCATCCGGCATCTTTATTCGGAACCAATTCATCAAGACTCGTTTCGATAATTCCAAGCTTTTCAAAATTCAATGAATAAAAACCTAATTTTCTGTCCGCTCTGTTTCTTACTACGGCCCACGTCCCCATTGTCAGCGCACATGGAAATACATGTCCTCCGTTATAATCGGTATGTTCTCCGATCAGATTCACTCGTCCCGGTGCAAAATAGGTACGGATTTCCCCGCCTTCTCCGTATAATTCCTGAAATTTTGCGATTAATTGTTCTTTCTGCATTTCATTACCTCCATTTTTATCATTTTTTCTTTCATACCTTAAGTTTCTATCTTTCTTTGATATCCACTTACATACTTTTTTATAGTTGACTGTCTTCTGTTATTGCTTTAATATAATCATAATGAGATATGCAAATTCTTACAATAAGAATATTGGCATATTTTATAAGAATATTGAGATTTCATTTGTTTTTGACTTTTATATACGGAGGATGATATGAAAGGTATTCAGATTCTTACAGAAAAAAACAAAAAAGAAGTAAAAGAACACGGAAGTTACACCTTCCCCGTTCAGGTATCCCCGGAAGCAATACAGTCCTACGAACAGCATTCCTTCATGTGGCACTGGCATCCGGAGATCGAACTTACATGGTTCGTATCCGGACAGATGGAATATGTCGTCAATGACCAGCGTTATATTGTCTCAGAAGGCGAAGGGATATTCTGCAACAGTAACGCTTTACATGCCGGATATATGATCGATGATCAGGACTGTAATTATATCTCTGTCACATTTCATCCAAAATTCATCTATGGTTACGAGAACAGTATCCTGCAGACCAAATATGTCGATTTTATCACTTCCAATGAATTCTGGTCTTCCCTTGCATTAAAGCCAGAGATTCCGTGGCAGAATGAAATTATTGAATACATAAAAGAAATATATAGATTAACCTGCCAGGTTCAATCTTCTTCCGATGCTTCCACTTCCGGATATGAAAGCATGACAGAACAGCCGGAATTTCCTGATTATGAATTCCGTGTCCACCTCATGCTCTGCGAGATCTGGCACAGACTTTATCTGCATTATGTCCAGATTGCCCAGGATACACCGCAGCCACAGAAGCATCTGCAGCGTTTGAAAGACATGCTTTCTTATATTCAAGAACATGCTTCGGAAGAACTTTGTCTTGAAGATATTGCCTCTCACGCTGGACTATGCAAAAGCGAATGCTGCCGATTTTTCAAAAAATATATGCGGATGACCATCTTCGACTACCTGCTGTCTACACGGATCCAGAACAGTCTTCCACTTCTTATGAACGGAGAGAATATTACTACGATTGCCGGACTTGTAGGATTTTCCTCACCGGCATATTATGGTCAGATTTTTAAACGTTATATGGGTATGTCACCCAGTCAGTATAAAAAGAATGCCGCCCGGTCATCTTCCGGTGATTAAGTAATGTGCTTTCAAACTGGTATGGGTTTTTTTCTCATAACTGGCTCTTTATCTCATGCCACTACTATTGTACAGTAATGACAATTACGAAAGGAAAGAGGGTTTTGTTATGAATTCCAATCTGAAGAAACTAATCATGACAGCATTATTTGCTGCATTGGCCTGTGTTGCTACAATGTCCATCCGTATTCCGACACCGGGAACCGGCGGATATATCCATCCTGGTGATGCCATCGTAATCCTCGCAGGTGTCATCCTTGGTCCTGTATACGGTATGCTCGCCGGAGGTATCGGTTCTGCACTGTCTGATCTGATCGGCGGCTATTTTGTATATGTTCCGATCACACTGGTGATCAAAGGGCTTGTCGCACTGGTATCCGGACTGATTTACCAGAAAATGTGCCGTTCCGGCAAGAACCGTTACGTTGCTGTTATCCTCGGCGGTATTACAGATATCGTATTCGTTGCCGGAGGATATTTTATCTGTGAATTCTTCCTTTATGGAAGTGGTGCTGCCGCAAGTATCCCTGCCAATATCATCCAGGGAGTCGGCGGACTGATCATCTCTGCTGTATTATATCCGGTACTGATCGCAATCCCGGATGTGCGCCAGGCTGCTTACGAGGCGAAAAATTAACTTCACTTGCATGCTTTGCTATTTATAGAATCTGCCGCCGGCAGTTTCTTTCAAATGTATGATGAACAAAAAAGGATAAGTTCTTTCCCACTTTACGAAAGAACTTATCCTTTTTCCACATCTTTTTACTTTTTTTCTTTACTTATCCGCTTTTTCCGCATTACTTTTTCCACAGGAGCATCCGATCACAAATGCAAGGAATAGGAACGCCACGATCATCCAACCGATCAGTGTCTTCGTTCCCATTGGCTGGAATTTATCATAATAGCCCTTCAGATAAATGATAATAATCAGAAGCGGCAGTCCGTAAGACATATACCCCTTGATTCCTGCCGGGAACTTCCATCCTTCTCCCTGATTGATCTCTTCAAGGAAGCTGCTCCATCCCCATCCGTTCTTCTTTGTACAGAACAGGACATAACCAAGACTTCCAAGCGGAAGCAGGTTATTCGATACGATGAAGTCCTCCAGATCCATGATCGTTGATCCTTCTCCAAGTGGAGTGAATCCGGCCAATATATTGAATCCCATCACACATGGCATGCTCAAGATAATGATCAGAACCAAGCTTACCAGGGTACTCTTCTTTCTTGACCATCCGAATAGATCCATATCAAAAGAAATAATATTTTCAAATACCGCAACCAGTGTCGTAAATGCAGCGAAGCTTAAGAACAGGAAGAATAATCCTCCCCATACACGTCCGCCTGCTACCTGTGCAAAGATATTCGGGATTGTGATGAAAATCAGGCTCGGGCCTGCTCCCGGTTCAATTCCGTATGCAAAGCATGCCGGGATAATAATGAAACCTGCCATCAGCGCTACGATCGTGTCAAGCACTGTAATATTCACAGCCTCTCCGAATAAACGCTGATCTTTTTCCATATAACTTCCAAAGATCAACATCGCTCCGATTCCAATCGACAATGTAAAGAACGCCTGGCTCATAGCCCCGAAAATCACATTTCCGATTCCGATCTCTGCCATCTGTCTGAAATCAGGAATCAGATAAAAGCGGATTCCTGCTCCGGCACCTTTCATCATCACAGAGTGGATCGCAAGTACGATCATGATCAAAAGCAATGCTGTCATCATGAACTTGGAAACTTTTTCGATACCTTTCTGGATTCCAAATGCACATACACCGAATCCAATGATACATATCAGAATCGTCCAGAATGTCATAAGCGGCATATTTTCAAGCATGTCACTAAATCCTGCCGATACCGTCTCCATATCTGCACCTACGAAATCTCCTCTGAAACTTCTGACACAATAATACAGCATCCATCCACCAACCGTAGTATAGAACATCATCAGGAAATAGCATCCAACGATACCGATCCATTTTGTAATATGCCACTTTGTTCCTTTGGGTTCCAGTGTCTCATATGCAGCGGCAACACTGTGTCTGCTCGCACGTCCGACACCAAATTCACAGACCATAACCGGAATTCCCATGATCAGAAGGAATACCAGATATATCAGAATAAATGCAGCTCCACCGAACTGTCCACACATATATGGAAATTTCCACACATTTCCGATACCAACGGCACACCCTGCAGATACAAGGATGAAGCCCAGTCTTGATCCAAATGTCTCTCTCTTCATTCCATAAACCTCTCTTTATTTTTTAAGTCAAGCGTTTTTTATTATATCGCATATTGTCAGCTAAACGCAAGGACTGTCCTTATGAAGTTTTTAGATTAAAAAAGATCAAGAAAAGGTATCAGTATCTAACGTGAGCTTTCCCACATTCCAGATACTTATGCTGTACAGGCATTCTGAAGAATCTCGTTTAATGCATTTCCACTACTTGTATGGCATCTTACAATCTGTGCATTGCATTTTTCCGCTTCTGTCACTGCACAGTGTACCATCTTATGAGATACTGTGTTGGTAAATAGAATCAACAGATCCGGACTTCCGATCTTTTCACTTAAATTTCCAGACATCTGGGTGAATACCTTCGCTTTGCATTTGTATTCTTTACAGATTTTTTTATATTGATGAACCATTCTGTCGTGTCCGCCTACAATTACTATACTCATGTATTGCCTCCTTTTATGTACGTTAGTTAGCTCTGTCTAACTAGTATGATACATGATTTTTGTAAAAATAGGAAGAGGATATGTTGAGAACATTTCTCAATATGTTTTCTTTTCAAAAGTTCATTAAAACATTTTTATTCCATATTCTTGAATATACTTATTCTATATGATATATTAATTACATAAGGAACAACCGCCCACAAGGGGTTGACCTTGAAAATATGGTTAAAGAAACACCACTCCTTCGCTCGCCAAAGTTCCGGGGTGGTTTTTCTATACTACTACATTATCTGATAAATGAAAATACAAATGTCAGTAATGCAAGAATGAACATTCCAAAAGCCATCAAATCTTTGAAGTCAAAATGTTTATTGTTCATCAGCATCACCTCCCATTCTATGTAAGAATAGAGGTCAGCCACCCTGTAACACGATTGTTCCCACAAAGTATAACATTCGTATATTCCATATGCAATCATTTTTATCTTATTGTTATAAAAAACTTTTCTATATTTCTCATGATATAGACACTACTTTACATTCGGGTATTCCCTATAACTTTCCATTGCCATCTTCTCTTGCATACTTTGATCTACACGTCCTGCCACTGGCAGCTCTTTTCGAATACACAGCAAATATAAAAAGCCGGCCCCACCCCTACGACAGATGATTCCGGCTTTCGCCTTTTCCTCTAACTTTCTGCAAACAACTTCTGCAGCATCCGGATATTACCCTTATCTTTTTCCTTTTCTTCTTCCGTCAATTCATCATACGGTATCAGATCCTTGTGGATCCGAAGCGTGGCATCTTTTCTCGCACCATTTTCCGGAATTCCCATTCGCCAGTTGTGAAACTGATGATACCTGCACCATCGGATATGTTCGAGTTCTGCCAGAAGTTCCATCTGTTCCTAACTCAGTCCGGCAGCATCCATACTCCATCCGTCTGTCTTCATCATATGTACCCGTATCTTATGATAATCGGCCGCACTAACATTGGAATATCTCGTAAATCCATCCAGTTTTCCCCATTCCAGTTCCATATTTTCCGAATTTTCCTCCACACCTCCATACAGATGTGCATAATGAAGATTCAATTTCTTTGCATGCTCGAACATCTCTGTTCCCAGTACGTTGGCCGGATTCCATGCTTCTTTTTCCCATTCCACTACATGCAGACGTTCTCTTCCCGATAACAGTTCAAATCCATCGTCTTCCACCGTAAATACTTCAAAAGCAGTACCCGTTGTGGATGCCAGAAGCTTTCCTGCCATTCCAAGCTGCCCTTTCTGCGGGAGCAGAAGGATCCTGTCTGCAGATTCCAGAAGCGGTATGTTCTCATACCAGTGTTCTGCATGAAAGACCACCGGGTCACTCATCTTAGGCAGTTCCCTGTGCGAAGCCTGAAATTCTGCTCCATCTCCGAAGATATGATATTCGATACACTGTTTGGGATCAAAGATATTATCCTGCAATGCATATTCCAGAAGTTTTTCCCCCAGAAGTCCGAATCCCAGGAATACGATCCGCAGATGATGTCCATGTGCACAGGAAGTTTCATACAGGCAATTCCTTCTCCAGTATAATCTGGCCGCCGTTTCTTCCGGACAAAACAGGCGTAATTGCGGATCCAGGATTCCCTCTGCCGCAAGATTTTCGGATTTCAGATAAACGGTATGCCTTGCAAATGCTTCTCTGTGCTGTCCGTAAAACCGAAAATTCTCGTCCTCATTTCCAAGAAGCAGGTATTTCTTCGCTTTCACCCACTCCCAGTCTTCTCCGGCATCTATCCCGCAGGATCTCAGTGCCTGTACCATTTCTTTCCGGTGAATGTCATCCCCGTATACGGCAATGCTGTCTCCACGGTAATACCGCAGCATCTGCAATATCTTTCCACGGATCTTTGATATCGACATCAGAACTCCACTGGCCGTCATAAGCGGAGCTGTCCATCTGGCAATCTCGATCAGTATATTCGGCGGTGAATCCGAATAATTCAGGAAATACATCTCCATACTCAGAAACAGTGAATCCACCACCGGCTGACCATCCAGAACCGTAAATCCTGTAACACCCATAACAAACGGAACCAGGATCAACAGATATTTTCCTATATTTCTTTTCTTCTCTTTCATTCTTTTTTCCTTTTTCTCCTATGATTTTTTTACCGCTTGTACAATATAGTAGATCAACGGAATCTGATTCTTGGAAATACTCTCTGATGCAGGATATCCCGTTCTGCCTGCATGTCGCTGAATGTGCTGGATATAAAGAAAGGTTTCATGCTTTTTTGTCCTCCCTGCTTTTTATATCATTATACCTTTTTTAAGAGGGAGTTTCTACTTAATTCACTATAGCGTTAGATACACACGTAATAAAAGGTGGAAAGGCATTCCTTTCCACCTTTTATTACGGTTCGGGAATCTGGCTTAGTGAATAGAAACCTCATCCAACGGCATCTCACAATTGAACACTTCCATATGATGTCTCACATTCTCATACGTTCCCTGTACCATAGCCACATTCAGATCAAAGTAGTTATGTACTCCTTCTGATTTCAGATACTCTTCTGCGTGTTTTGTCAGACGGTTAAAACTTGCTGTCGCGATATTGACTTTCACGATTCCAAGCTCGATTGCCTTACGGAAATCTGCATCTGTAATTCCGCTTCCGCCATGAAGAACTAACGGAATACCAGTTTTATCATGGATCTGTTCCAGTACATCAAATGCAAGCTTTGGTGCCACCGGATAATTTCCATGTGCATTTCCGATTGCAACTGCCAGTGCATCAATTCCGGTACGCTCAACGAATACTTTGGCGTCATCCGGATTTGTACAACGGATTCCGTGATCTTCGCTTCCGTCTTCACTTCCTCCTACCAGTCCAAGTTCCGCCTCTACGGTTGCCCCGTATTTCTTTGCCAGTTCTACCACTTTAGCGGTACGCTCGATATTTTCTTCAAATGGATATGTTGAGCTGTCGAACATAACGGATGTAAATCCAAGCTCCAGTGCTTTCTCTACCGTCTCCATAGTAAGACCGTGATCCAGATGCACTGCCACGTCTACTTTCGCCTCTTTTGCAGCCTGTACCATCATTGGTCCCATAAGTGCCAGTGGTGAATGTTTCAGTCTTACTTCTGCAATTTGTAAAATGATCGGAGTGTCCAGTTCTTCTGCTGCCTGGATTGCTCCTTTTACCATCTCCATATTTCCAACACTGAATGCGCCGATTCCTCTGTGATTATTCTTCGCACGCTCCAGCAATTCTTTCATCGTTACTAATGCCATCGTTCTTCTGCTCCTTTCCATGTTCTTCCTGTCTTAAGTTATGTCCTAATAACGTCAGGCAGATCAGTGCGGTCACTGCAAATGCAATTCCTATTCCAAATACCACATGCATGCCGTATCCTTTTCCGGTAATAAATCCCGATAATGCCGGTGCACCGCATGTTGCGATCACGATACCAAGCATTACGAATCCGTAATTTTCTCCGGTATGCTCGATTCCAAAGATCGAACTTGTAAAAGATGGGAAGCTTCCCATAATTCCTCCATAGCATCCATACATCAGGATGATTGCTGCCGTTACTGTATAAGATCTGGTAAATGTAAGCACTGCCATCGCTGCTACCGATACTGCCAGCACACCTTTGATACATCCCACTCTTCCTACTTTATCGGAAAGTGTCGGGAGTACCAGTCTGGTTCCTGCATTTACAATGGAACCGATCATAACTGCGCTGACCGCAATTGCCGATGGGATTCCAAGTTCAATCTGATACGTCTGTGATACCGGTGACACCAGGAAATAAGAAATCAATCCAAACAACATCGTTGCAAGAAGCAGATAGAAGTTCTTTGTCTTCATCATCTCTGCGGATGTATATTGCTTTTGTTCTGTCTGTGCTTCTGCATTTCCATTTGCCGCGTTTTGTTCTCTCAATGCCTGTTCGGCTTTTCTTCTCCACTCTTTATCCGGAGCGGTAAAGAAGATTCCACATAAGATCCAGGACACCGTAATCGCTGCGCCGATGATCAGGAATGTCTTTCCCGGTCCTTCTGCCTGCAGAATCTTTCTGCTGATCGGCGCCAGGAAGAATCCACATAGTCCGTTCGCCGTTACGACTACACCGGATGCGAATCCCGTTCTTCCAGGGAACCATTTCTGAACAGTCGAGATAATTACCGTATAAATGAGTCCCTGTCCGAATCCCTGCATCACACCATAGGTCACATACATCGGAAGCGGTGAAGGTACGATCAGGAATGCGGATGCAAGAATTCCAACAGCGAAAATGCCTCCGCCGATCCATACAACAATCTTTGGATTGTATTTATCCTGCAATCTTCCACCGATTATATTTCCAAATACGAATGTACTCAGTGCCAGGTAAAAACACATGGATGCTGCTGTCTGGCTCCAGCCGGCCTGTTCCATCACGTATGGCTGATAGATCGACCATACGTGAGGATAACCGGTAAAAAAGATAGCAATGGCACCGAATATCATCGTCAGTAGTCTTTGTCTTTTCTGTGTAGTTGTTAACTCCATAATTTTTCCCTCTTATTTTATAAGCCCAAACTGCTGCATTTCCCTTTTTAATTGTTCTGCATGCTCCGGCTCAAGCTCAGTAAGCGGTGCTCTTACCGTTCCACCGCAAAGTCCCATCAGTTCTACTGCTTTCTTCACAGGAATCGGATTCACCTCTGAGAACAATGCGTGGATCAACGGCAATGCTTTTAACTGCAGTTCCAGACTTTCTTTCACCTTTCCGTCCAGATAGAACTGGCAGATATCGTGTGCCGCCTGAGGTGCTACATTCGACAGTACGGAGATCACTCCTTTTCAGCCAAGTGACATCAGCGGTACGATCTGGTCATCATTTCCGGAATACAGATCTAATTTGCCGTCTGTCAGATCCATCATCTTCACGATATTGGAGAAATCTCCACTTGCTTCCTTGATCGCAACAATGTTATCCACATTGTTCACAAGATAAGCCACCGTCTCAGCTTCCATCTTACATCCGGTTCTTCCGGGTATGTTATAAAGGACAACCGGTACTTTCGCTGCATCTGCTACCTGAGTGAAGTGTGCGATCATACCTTTCTGGGTTGCCTTGTTATAGTATGGTGTTACGACTAACACGCCATCCACACCATATCCGGCAGCCTCTTTGGATAACTCCATTGCCGTCTTTGTGCAGTTTGATCCGGTTCCTGCGATAACCGGGATTCTTCCTTTGGTTCTTTCGACTGTGAATTTCACACATTCCATGTGTTCCCGTTCTGTCATCGTTGCTGCTTCCCCGGAGGTTCCACAGATTACGATGCTGTCGGTTCCGTTTTCACAATGAAAATCTATTAATTCATCTAATCTGTCATAATCGACCGATTCATCTTCTTTGAATGGAGTAACGATTGCCACTCCCGCACCTGTAAATATTGCCATATTGCTACCTCTCCTGATTTTTACAAATGCCACACGGAACCCGTATGGCATCTGTAATATCTTCTTAGATTCTAACTTTTATACTTACCACAGATTTTTATACATCTGCTCTACATCAGCCTGTGTTATCGTACGCTGTGTATTCTGCGGACTTCCGCTGTCCATTGCATCATATGCCATTTTCTCGATCACTTCGAAGAATTTCTCTTTGTCGATTCCAAACTCTGCAAGTGTCGGTGTCTCTAATTCTTCTGTCAGTGCTACGACTGCATCTAGAAATTTCTCACTGGCTGCCTGATCCGAATCTTCCGGTGTTGCAACTCCGATAGCTCTTCCGAGATCTGCGAATCTGTCATAGGCTCCCTCTAATGCAAAGCTTAAACACTCTTTCATTAACATTGCGTTAGAAAGTCCGTGTGCTACATGGAACAATGCTCCGATCGGACGGCTCATTCCGTGGATCAGTGTTACGGATGAGTTGTTAAATGCGATTCCTGCTTCCAGAGCTGCTACAGACATCTGTACTCTTGCTTCTTCATTCTTTCCATCGTGAAATGCCACCGGAAGGAATTTGAAGATTCTCTTTACAGCAGACATTGCAAAAGTATCTGATAATGTCTGTGCTTTTCTGGATGTATAAGCTTCTACTGCATGGCACAATGCATCAAGCCCTGTTGCTGCTGTGATCTTCGGTGGTGCTGTCATAGTGAATTGGGGATCGATAATGGCTAATGAAGGAATCAGCACTTTACCTTTCAGCAGCATCTTAATGTCTTTTTTGGTATCTGTAATGATCGTGAACTGTGTCGCTTCAGATCCGGTTCCTGCTGTCGTCGGGATGGCTACCATCGGAGGCATCTCTACGTCGATCACTTTACCCATATAATCAGAAATGCTTCCTCCATTTTTTACGAGTGATCCGATTGCTTTCATAGAATCGATCGGGCTTCCTCCGCCAAGAGCTACGAGGAAATCACATCCTTCTGTTTTATACTGCTCCAGACCTTTTTCAATCATTACATCTGTTGGTTCGCCTGCGATGTCAGAGTAGATGGTATATTCTACACCCTGACTTTTCAGTGCGTTTTCTACTTTTGCACAGTTTCCGAGATCGATCATCACTTTATCTGTTACGATCATTGCTTTCTTTCCAAGTGTTCCAAGTGTATCCTGTGCCATATCAAGTGCTCCTGATCCTGAAATCATCTGTCCAGGTACGATAAATTCTCTTGCCATAATAATTATCTCCTTTTCTCTCTAAATAAACGTTTTGCTATCTTCTTATATTAAAACTGTGCATCATGCATCCACACATATCTCTCATCTTCACATCGGTCCGTCTGAAGCCATGGATTGCCATCAATGTGACGGATCATCCAGCATGTGTACATCTGAAATCCAGGTGCCACTGCCTGTGGATGAAGCTCTCCACCAGGAATTGCGGAAAAGCTGTTATCCACACTTTTGAATACCTGATCTCCGACGAAGCTTGCTCCGAATCCTTCCGGTCTGTCGAACTTGAACAGGTATGTCTCCGGCTGCGGATGTCTGTGCGGCAGATATCCTGACCAGTTACCTCTGTCATTCAGTACTTCGCCGAGTACCATATTCGACTCTGGGCAGATATCGTGGTCGAAGATTGTATTTACACGGCGCTTTGCCACATTTCCGAACTTTCCGACACTTGAGTAGCCCCAAGGTGCATCGTCCGGCGAATATAATCTGCTTGCAAATGTCTTGTCATTGTGTGTGCACTGTACCAGAATCTCAGATTCTTCTTCTGCTGTCACAATAATTTCTTTTCCGCCGCTTACATGCAGTGCCCATGGTCCTTCTGTAAATACATCTTT
>CAKRCY010000054.1:0-14736 GCA_934309195.1 uncultured Dorea sp. | reverse complement strand
CGATGGAACCTGAACAGGAACGCCTTTCCAAGCTTTATTCCGGTTCGGGTATCCAACGCCTTCCTGAATTAAATCCCGAGAAAATTACTTGAATTCCCCCTCCGCCATAGCCTTGATCGAAGATGCATACTCCGAAGGAGTCATTCCGGACACTTTTTTGAATTGTCTGGAAAAATAATGGATGGAGGTATACCCAAGATGTTCTGCAACCTGGGTAAAATTTAATTGTTTGGTACGTATTAATTCTTTTGCAGCATTGATCTTCAGCATTGAAAAATATTCAATGATTCCGAGATCACAATGTTCTTTGAAAATCTTCTGGAGCTGTGAACGTCCGATCAGATTGTCTTTGCAGATCTGATCAATGGTAACATGTGTGTTCAGATGGCTTTCCAGATAGTCCGTAACACGATGGAAGACTTCGGCATCACTTTTACTTTTGGTGGCTTTTGGAGCATCTACCTTTGAAAGCTTTTTCTGAAGAACGACCGGATTGGAATAACGGCGGATCAGGTGAATCAGAAAATGTTCCAGATAGAGTTTAATCATCTGCTGAGATCCAAATGTATTGGAATCCTTTAAAGGCATATTCTGTAGATAAGGATCATCCAGTCTGCAGTCAAAACAGCGTCTGGCTTCTATTATAATGTCGGCAAGCAGATTACGCTCTGTCTCGTCGATCCGTAAGATTCTGTCATTGAAAAAGTACATGGCATCATCGTGGCATTCAAAAGAAATAACAACCAGATTAGGTGCAATATTGCCGGTCGCTTTTACATTATGAAATTCGTTGGGCTTGTGAAAAACAAGATCTCCTTTTTTTAATATCGTATGCGTTTTGCCTCTGGTTACATCAACTTCGCCTTTGTCGACACAGACAAACTCCCAGAAGTTGTGAGACTCTCCTTCAAAGCGGAAATCACTCATATATTCAAAATAATGAATACTGAAGATTCGTCCTAAAGTAATAGAATTATGTAAGTCTACTCCATAGTATGCCATACTTGTTCTCCTTTGTGTGTATGTTTTACAGTATATTTTATAAATAAAAGCAAGTCTGCGAAAATAATACTTTGTAAAATCTATACAATATGATACAATAAATTTGTTCAAAAATCAAATAACTAATGCAGATAGTGCAAATTTAGAGTTCTATAAGACAAAGATTTTTGTGCAAGTTTGTATTAGAATAGATTTAACAACAAACGATACGAAATAGGAGGAAACGTGTTATGAAAAAGAAAATTGTGAGCGCGCTTCTGTGCGTGGCAATGGCAGCTTCACTGGTTGTAGGATGCGGAAGCAAATCAGGTTCAGACAGTGGAAGCAGCAAAGATGGGGACAAACTTGTATACTGGGCTATGTGGAGTGAGGATGAACCACAGGCAAAGGTTATCAAGGAAGCTATCAGTAAGTATGAAAAAGATACTGGTGTAAAGGTTGATGTGCAGTTCAAGGGACGTACCGGACAGAGAGAGGGACTGGAGCCGGCTTTGAGCGCAAAACAGCAGATTGATTTGTTTGATGAAGATGTTAACCGTGTAAACGGAAGTTGGGGAAAATACTTATTAGATCTGGAAGATATGGCTAAGGATTATGAATCGGAGCACGGCAACGAGACATTGTTCAAGATTGCACGTAATGCATATGGTCAGACACATGATGGAGATGATACATTACACAGCATTCCATATCAGCCATCTATCTTTGGTTTCTTCTACAATAAGACATTATTTACAAAAGCAGGAATCGAATCCGTACCAACTACATGGGAAGAATTAGATGCAGCTTGTGCAAAATTAAAAGAAGCAGGAATCACACCAATCACAGCAGATGATGCTTATCTGACATCATTCATCGGATATCATCTTGCAAGATATATCGGACAGGATGGAGTAAAATCTCTGGTAACAGGAGAAGAATACAATGGCGAATCTGTAACATGGGATGATGAAAAAGTTAAAGCAGCAGCAGAAAGTTTTGCTGATTTCGCTAAGAAAGGTTATTTCTCAAAAAATATCGCAACAAACAAATATCCGGCAGGACAGAATCAGGAATTCGCTCCTGGTGATGCAGCAATCGTTATCTGCGGATCATGGCTTCCAAATGAAGCAAAAGATTCTGTAGCAGACGATCTTGAATGGGGTTACTTCAATTATCCATCAGTTCCAGACGGAAAAGATGATAATACAGCTAACAACATTGCAAACCAGGTACTTGCAATTAACAAGGATTCTAAGATGGCAGACGAAGCATTCCAGCTTATCGAGTACATTACAACAGGTGAGTACGATAAGAAGATGACAGAAGATGCTCTCTGCATCCCAACTGACAAAGCAAACGCAGATGCATGGCCGACAGAACTCTCAGGAGTAAAAGAGGCATTTGATGCAACAACAACTTTCTATGACTGGGCAGCAGGCGTAGAAAGCAACAATGATATCACACCTGTACTTCAGGAAAACACACAGAAACTTGCTTCAGGCAAACTGGACGCAGCAGGATTCATCAAAGCAATGAAAGAAGCAGCAGGACAGTAAAATCAGACAGTAAAGAAAGAGACTAGATAGTGATCAATATGGTGGCAGGGCGGTTACTACGCGGCCACCATATTTTAGTAAAAGGAGGCATATACGTGAAGAAGAATAAAAAAATGATCGTTGGGTTTCTTGCCCCGGCAGTAATCATCTTCCTCATAGTATTCCTGTATCCGATTATCAGAACCATTATGATGAGTATGTATAAGATCGAGTCAGTAACGGATACAATGGAATGGTGGACATTTGTTGGATTGGGCAACTACCAGAAGTTGTTTACGACAGCGATCTTTAAGACAGCAATGATGAACATTTTGAAAATCTGGGCATTGGGTGGAATCATCGTATTATCAGTGTCCCTGTTATTCGGAGTAATACTGACAAGTGGAATCCGCGGAAAGAAGTTCTTCCGTGCGATTATCTATCTTCCGAATATTGTAAGTGCGGTAGCGCTTGCAACTATGTGGCTGCAGTATGTATACAGTTCTAAATTCGGACTTTTAAAGGGCGTTTTGGATTCGCTTGGATTACATAAACTTGCGAAGACTCCATGGCTGGATTCCGATCACAAGTTCTGGGCGTTGCTTTTTGCATACTGTTTCGGAATGATTGGATATCATATGTTGATCTGGATGAGTGGAATCGAAAGAATCAGCCCGGATCTTTTTGAGGCGGCAACAATTGATGGTGCCAATAAACCGCAGCAGTTCCGCTATATGACAATGCCTCTTTTAAAAGGTGTATTTAAAACAAATATTACAATGTGGACCGTAAGTACAGCAGCATTCTTTGTATGGTCACAATTGTTCTCAACGGTTACGGCAGATAAGGCAACGATTGTACCGGTACAGTATATGTATATGCATACATTTGGCGCAGGTAATGCGGTGACGGAGAGAAATGCAGGATATGGAGCTGCAATCGGTATCATTCTGTGTGTATGTGTAGTGATCGTATTCTCAATCTGTAACAAATTGATCAAAGATGATGATCTTGAATTTTAGAAAGGAGGAGCAGTTATGGAAAAAGAAAAAAAAGTAAGACAGAAAATCAACTGGAAAAAAGAAATGAAACTGGCTCCTGGATATATCGTGATCATCTTGTGGGTTATCTTTACATTTATGCTGCTTGGATGGATTCTTGCAGCGAGTCTTTCGACAACAACTGATATTTTCGCAGGAAAAGCATTAAAGTTCCCTACAGGACTACATTTTGAAAATTATATACAGGCATGGGGATCCGGTGGTGTGGCAACGTTCTTTATGAATTCAATGTTATATTCGCTGATATCATGTTTCCTGCTGATCCTGATCTGTGCGCCGGCAGCATATGTACTGGCGAGATTCACATTTCTGGGAAATAAAATCATTCAGACAAGTTTTGTATCGGCGATGGGTATTCCGATCACCATGATTGTACTTCCACTGTTTAGTATCGTTGCAAATCTTGGAATCTTGAATAGTGTGTTTGCCAGCAAAGTAACATTGATCTTTCTGTATATTGGAATTAATATTCCATATACAACAATCTTTCTGTTGACATTCTTCTCGAACCTGTCTCGAACATATGAAGAGGCTGCTGCAATTGATGGCTGTCCTCCGACGAAGACATTCTGGAAGATTATGTTCCCGATGGCTCAGTCGGGAATCGTCACAGTTACGATTTTTAATTTTATCAATATCTGGAATGAATATTTCCTGTCATTGATCTTTGCAAACAACGATACATTACGACCGGTAGCGGTTGGATTGTACGGAATGCTCCAGTCTATGCAGTATACAGGCAACTGGGCAGGAATGTTTGCAGCAGTTGTTATTGTATTCCTGCCAACCTTTATTCTGTATCTCTTCTTATCAGAGAAGATTATAGGTGGAGTAACAGGAGGAATCAAGGGATAGAGAGAACCTTGAAATAGAAAGGTGGTGAAGCTGTTATACCATGCAAGGAGGTAGTCATGGTTGACAGCTTCATTTTTATATGAAGCGAAGAAAGGAAAAATTATGTCAGAATTAAGATTTGAATGGAAAAATATGCTTGCAGCAGATTTGGGAGAAGAATCATGTGTGCCAGATCTTCTTGGAGAACGGATTCTGCAGAATTCGTTAAAGTTCTATTTGGATGAAACAGATGAAATTTATGAAGGATATGGGAAAGTTGCGGATTCATATCCATACCGTCAGAGGAATAATTACACAAGACAACTGAAAGAAAAGCAAATTCGTACGGCAGTATTGGAAAATGATCAGCTCAAAGCGGTATTTCTTCCGGATTATGGTGGAAGATTATGGGAACTTTGGGATAAAAATGAAAACAGGAATCTGCTTTATACGAATGACGTATTACAATTCAGTAACCTGGCAGTACGAAATGCCTGGTTTTCGGGAGGCGTGGAATGGAATCTTGGCATTATAGGACATCAGCCGTATACGACAGAACCATTATATGTTGCAAAGACACATACCGATGAAGGAGAACCGGTACTGAGAATGTATGAGTATGAAAGAATCAGAGGGGTAACATGGCAGATGGATTTTTGGCTGGATGATGATTGTTCATATTTAAAATGCAGAATGAGAATAGTGAATGAAAGTACAGAAGTGATCCCGATGTATTGGTGGAGTAATATGGCGGTTCCGGAGTATGAACAGGGACACATAACGGTTCCTGCATCAGAAGCATATGCAGGAACAGGTGTTGAATGTCGTAAAGTATCTTTGCCGGAAGTGGATGGTGTGGATGTCTCGGATTATCAGAAAATCCCACGGAGTATTGATTATTTCTTCAATATCCCGGAAAACGAGCCGAAATATATTGTAAATGTGGATAAAAACGGAAAAGGGCTTTTACAGTTTTCGACAGGAAGACTGAAAGGAAGAAAACTGTTTTCATGGGGAAGTAATGCAGCATCTGATCACTGGCAGGAGTTTTTAACAAAAGATGCAGGGCGCTATGTAGAAATCCAGGCGGGACTTGGAAAGACACAGTATGGATGTATTCCGATGGCACCACATACTGCGTGGGAATGGATGGAATGTTACGGACCGGCATATTCAGAAGAACTGACTGCAGAGATATATGATAAATCATTTGAAGAAAGAAGAAGATATGTAACAGACTATCTGTTAAAAAAACACCTGATCGAGAATCTGGAAGAAGAATTGAAAGCATCAAAAAAGATGGCATTAACGAAGGCAGAGATGATAACATCGGGAAGTGGTTATGGAGCATTCCGTCAGGAATGTAAGAGGACAGGACACCTGGAATTCAAAAAGAGTACAAAAGCAATGGAACAATGGGAGCATTTCTTTGAAACCGGAGAATTGCACTGCCCGGATCCTGCCGATAGACCAGATGCGTTCTGGAACGGAGAAGAATTCCTTTGTAATCTGAAGCAGACGACATTGGATCCTGCAGCACCAAATTATAAAAACTGGTATGCATATTATCATCTGGGCGTTTTGGAATACCGCAAAGGAAATGATGAGGATGCAAGAAAAATGTATGAGAAATCTCTGGAATTGTGTGAAAATGCATGGGCACTTCACGGGATTTCATGCCTTTGGCTGGATAAAGGAAATAAAAATCTGGCTGCATTATATATCCAGAGGGGAATGGAGTTGCAGAGAAACTCGTTATCTTATCAAAAAGAAGGCCTGAAAATATTGAGTCAGTGTGAAGCATATAAAGAAATGTTAAAACAATATGAAGAGATGAAAGAGGAGTTCCAGGAGACAGGAAGAGTACAATATTATCATATACTGGGACTTGTGAAGGAAGGAAAACTACAGGAAGCAGATAAACTTCTGAACAGTGAAGAAGGAATTACAGTTGACGATATAAGAGAAGGAGAAGACAATCTTCAGGATCTCTGGGAGATTCTGAATCATGAATTATATCAGGGAGAACGAAAACTCCCGTATCGTTATGAATTCCATGCAAATTAAGAATTAAATACAAAAAATTAAGAATCAGCGTTGTCTGAGAACTGTCCCTCTGCCATAGCTTTGATAGAAGAAGCATATTCAGAAGGAGTCATACCGACTACTTTTTTGAATTGCCGGGAGAAGTAGTGGATGGAAGCGTAGCCAAGATGCTCTGCAATCTGGGTGAAATTCATCCGGTTGGTACGGGTAAGTTCTTTGGCAGCGTTGATTTTTAGTATAGAAAAATATTCTATGATACCAAGGTTACAGTGCTCTTTGAATATTTTCTGCAGCTGTGAACGTCCGATCAGGTTATCCTTGCAGATCAGGTCGATCGTAATATGTGTTGTCAGATGACTTTCCAGATAATCAACAATACGTCCGAATACTTCTGCATCGCTTTTGCTTTTTGTAGCCTTTGGAGGTTCTACTTTCGGAAGATTTTTCGGAAGTACGATCGGATTGGAGTAGCGGCGGATCAGATGGATCAAAAGGTGCTCCAGGTATAATTTGATAAGCTGCTGTGCTCCAAGTGTATCGGATTCTTTTAAAGGCATATTCTGAAGATACGGATCGTCCAGACGACAGCTGAAACAGCGTCTGGCTCCAATGATGATGTTGGCAAGCAGATTACGTTCCGTCTCGTCGATTCGAAGAAGACGGTCATTGAAGAAATACATTGCGTCATCATTACATTCAAAAGAAATTACTACGAGATTAGGGGCAATACTTCCCGTCGCCTTCACGTTATGAAATTCATTTGGCTTATGAAAAACCAGGTCACCTTTCTTTAATATGGTGTAAGTTTTTCCTCGTGTTACGCCGACTTCCCCTTTATCGACGCAGACAAATTCCAAAAAATTATGCGATTCACCGGAAAACTGAAATTGTTCATGTATTCAAAATAGTGAATACTGAAAATCTTTCCAACAGTAATGGAATTATGTAATTCAACTCCACGATATGCCATGATGTGCTCCTTTCTAGACGGGTTTATTTATAATACATGAAAGAATAATAAAATGCCAAAGATTAAGTTGTAATTTGCTGTTTTGCATTCAGATGTAAAGTAACAGAAGTATGATTTGGAACACTGTCGATAGAAATTCCATAATCATTTCCTTCGTAAAGCCGTATTTTGTTATGTATATTGATCACACCAATATTGTCGGTGGTTCCAGAAGGTGAATTGCTTATGAAAGTAATCTCTTCCCCCAGTCTCCGGGTCAGATTCTGCAACGCCTCTTCGGAGAATCCAATTCCATTATCGGTGACAGTAATGTACAGGTCATCAACGGATCTTGTAGTCTTTATGGTGATAATACCGCCTTCCTCAATCTCATCCAGACCGTGGAAAATGGCGTTTTCTACGATTGGCTGAAGAATCATTTTCGGAATCAGGCAGTCTTTCGTATCGTCTGCAATTTCCAGTTTATAAGTAATCCTTCCCTGAAAACGGACTTCTATCATATACAGATATTTGTCAATAATATTTAATTCATTTTCCAGAGGTACGAGAAATGCACCTTTGATGGAATAACGGAATAAATCCGCCATATTTGTGCAGATCTGGGCAACTTCCGGAATGTCATGCATCAGAGAAATTCCACGCATACATTGTAACATATTGTAGAGAAAATGTGGGTTGATCTGGCTCTGATATGCATAAATCTGTGTCTGTTTTTTATTTAATTCCATTTCGTAAATGCGTGCCTGCGATTCAATGTCACGCTGGTTCAGAGAAGAAATCCTGTCAAGCATACGGTTCACATGAGAAGCGATCGAACCAATTTCGTTTTTCTGAGTGATCTGAAGGTTCAGTTCATTGCTTTCATAGTTGAGATTTTCAATGGCATCATTCAGCTGGTGGACCGGATGGATGATCAGGTGCTGTACTGCAAGGATGATCATCAGTATGTATACAAGCAGAAGAATCGCAAGTGTAAGCAAAAGGTGTGATTCTGTACCTTCTGTGAGATGAATCTGTCCGGTATAGGCGACGGCACTGATGTCAAGATTGGTATTGGACAGTTCTTTGGTCTTATGAAATAATTCAAAATCTTCCCGTGCCGAGATATGTCTGCGTGCAACAGCGTTAGAATATAATATCTGTTTTGTATTACGGTCAGATATCGTCAGGGAAATGTCCGTAGCTGTATTTACCAGTTTGTATAGTGCATCAGTCTTACAGATGATTGCAATGTTGCCAACGTATTTTCCGAAGTTTTCAGAAAATGAGGTGAGGTATATCGGTGCAAAATACATCATATAAGGAGTATTTGTTGTTGGCTGTATGTAAAAACGAAAGTAAGATTTCGTGTCGTAACGGCTGTCCTGAAACTGATTTACTGCAAAGTCTTCCATATCGGCAGGAATATAGCTGATCAGGCTTGTTGAAGAAGTCTGGTCCCACATAAGGATGTCTATCAGTCCCGGAGTGTAAGACTGCGCCATACCGATCAGCTCGGAGTAAGACTGTCTCTGAAGCTGGTGTGAATCGGCGGATGCACTTTCAAGATAAGCCTGTGTCTCTTCCTGGGATGAAAATACGGTGGCCGTTTTTTTCATACTGGTGGTCATAGAAGAGACGTTTACATTAATATTTTCAAGTGTAGAGATACAATAGTTCTTTAATTCCTCGTTCTGGCTCTGATGCAGATGGATAATAATAGAAAAATTAATTGCGAGAATAATACAGACTGGAATTAACAGAATGGTAATAAACTGGCGGGAAAGTGATTTTTTCATAAGTATTAAACCTCACAGATATCTTTCGTTATATTTTGTACACAGAGAACCTGTCGCCGCCGGAAGGTCTTCTGCTTTTGTTTCTAATGTGGAAGATTACGGTATTCCTTGGGTGAATGATTACAGTATTTTTTAAATACTTTGCTGAAATAAAAGTAATCTTTAAAACCAACCAGGGAGGCAATCTCTTCCAGAGAATAGTCGGAATTATGAAGCAGGTTCTGAGCTTCCGTGATCCGAAGTTCTGTAAGATAAGCGGAAAATGTCTGGCCAAGATATTTTGTAAAAAGCGAGCAGCAATAATTCGGATTCATATTAAATTCTGCGGCCAGAGATTTTAATGTCAGTTTTTCTGAAAAATGAGTGATCATATAGTTCCTCAGAGCTTCAAAATTGTCATCAAGATAAGAGGGCTCCGGCGTAACAGTTTTTCGGCTATCGAGATGTCTTCTTGCCCGGTTCAGAGCTTCAGAGGTTTCCTGCGGATCCAATGGTTTCAGACAATATCCGGCAACGCCGCAGGAGATTGCTTCCTGCGCGTAGGAAAAGTCACTGTGTCCGCTGACAATGATGAATTCACAGTTTACATTCTGTTCTCTGACACTTTTGATGAGTTCCAGCCCGGTCATTCCGGGCATCCGGATATCTGTGATGACCAGATCCGGTTTTTTCGAAACGATGGCCGGTAATGCTTTCTGTGGTGTCCGGTAAGATCCGATAATTTCAAATCCCATAGTATCCAGACAGAAAGTTTTTTCAATATCAATAATTGTCCAGGGCTCATCGTCCACAATGATCGTTTTGTACATATATACGCCAACTTTCGTAAAAAAATTGTAATGATTGTATAAAAGGTGCTATATAAAGTATAAATACAACATCCACAGAAAAGCAAGTAAATTTATGAATGTTAAAAAAATATCATGAAAATTGTAGTAAATTTAACAAACTGTCAGTATGTTAAATAAGTATCAAGAATATTCAGAAAAATGTAAAATACTCATAAAAAATTACAAAAAACTGAGTTAATTACATGTCCGGGAAATGTCGGATTTTATATAATTAAATCAACAAAACACGACCATAACAAAAAGGAGGAGATGTTATGAAAAAAAGAAGAAAAGTTCTTTCAGTTATGCTTTGTGCAGCAATGGTAGCCAGTCTGGCAGCCTGCGGAGGCAAGAGTGATGACAAAAAAAGCAGCGATGATGGTGGAAAAGTAAAACTGACATTCTCAACATCCGTATATGTTGAGGAACCACATCAGAAAGCAATCGATGCATTACTGGAAGCATACAGCAAAAAGGAACCAAATGTAGAAATTGAAATTCTCGGAGCTGGTTATGATGGATATTGGGATAATATCACAACTGAGATTCTTTCAAACAACGAAAGTGATATGATCCAGGTATATCCGGAAAATATTTCTACATATAATGCAATCCGTGAGGGCGGAACATTTATGGATCTTTCAGAATACATGAGCGATGATCTGAAAGAAAAACTGGTTGGACAGGATATGTGTGATGTAGATGGACAGACACTGGCGATTTCCAGCTATGCATGGGGAACAACCGGTATCTTCTATCGTAAATCCATGTTAAAGGATGCAGGTGTAAATCCTGAAGATATCAAGACACAGGAAGACTTCAGAAAAGCGTGCAAGAAGTTTACGGATGACGGTAAATATGCAATGGGCGTTGTATCAGGAACACATGCATTCACAGTCAGTGAGTGGAACCGTCTGATCGCAAGACCTGTATCAAACGGACTCTACTTCCCGAATGGAGAGTCAGAGCCATATACAGCTGACAATGTAAATATCAATGCACCAGAAAACGTATGGGCAGCTCAGTGGTGGCAGGATTTTATCTTAAAGGATAAAGCTGCAAAACTGGTTACAGATAAGAAAGATTCCAGAGAAATGTTCTGGAACGGAGATGTTCCATTCAACATGGATGGTCCTTGGTTCGTAGGAATGTGCAAAGAAAGAGATGAGTCTTTAATGGACGATATCGGAATCATTCCACAGTTCGACGTTGTATATGACGGAACAACATACAAACCAAACCCGACAAACTATCCACTGGTAACAATGATCAGCAAGAACTGCAAGCATCCAAAAGAAGCTTATGCATTCCTTGAGTGGATGACGACAGATGAAGCACAGAAGATCATCGCTGACTGCGGTATGATCCCAAGTAACACAGACTATTCTACAAGTGATGAATACATCCAGAATCACGAATTAGAGCACAAGATTGTTGAGTTCATGCAGAACAACTACACAGACCTCGTAGCTGACCCTAACATCTCACAGCTGGGAGAAATCTCTCAGATCATGCTGGATGCAGCTCAGAAGATGTTCTCAGAGCAGGCAGCAGATGTACAGGAAGAAATGGACTCAGCTCAGAAACAGGTAGAAGAAGTTATGAGCAGAGATGCTGAATAGTAAGTAGAAAAGATTAAGTAAGGAGTGGTCCATCAATGAATCAGACAAAGAAAAATGGTAATTGGAAAAGAAAAATGGAACCATATGCCTTCCTTGTTCCACTGGTACTGATATTATTCCTGTTCCTGGTTATCCCGTTAGTAAAAGCGGCGATTATGAGTTTTCAGTATTATTATGTAACAAAACCATCGCCGAACGGACACTATTTTGTGGGACTTGAGAACTACGGAAAAGTGTTACAGGATGAATACTTCTTCAATTCCGTAAAAGTAACACTGATCTATATCGTAGTAACTGTTGCAGGAAGATATATTATCGGATTTATTACAGCATTGTTATTAAATACAAAGTTTTTGGGACGTGGTCTGGCACGAGCACTGATCATCATTCCATGGGCTGTTCCGGAAGTTGTAGCATGTCTGGTATGGATCTTGATGTATGACAAAGATTATGGAATCATCAATTTCCTGCTGAACAATGCCGGAATTCTGTCACATAATATCGCATATCTTCAGGATGTGTCGGTTGCTCTTCCGGCAGCAATGGTTGTCAACATATGGAAAGGTTTTCCGTATGTTGCAATCATGCTGCTGGCAGGCATGCAGAGTGTATCTACAGATCTGTATGAGGCGGCAGATATTGACGGTGCGACAACATTTCAGAAAATCCGTTACATCACGATTCCGGCGATCCGTTCGGTATCAACAACAGTATTCTTACTGTTGATCATCTGGACGATCAAGGATTACGCGATCGCATATGTACTGACAAAGGGAGGTCCGTCAAGGGCGACAGAACTTCTGACCATTTACATACAGCAGACAGGATTTAAATATTTTGACTTTGGAAAGGCTTCGGCGGCTGGTATGCTGATGCTCCTCGTAGCGCTGGCATTCACATTCTTCTATTTCAAGGTCCTGAATAAGGAGGAGGAATAGATATGAAAAAAAGAACAGGTAGAAAGGTAATTACGGTAATTTTGGTTGTTATTGTGTGTATGTTCGCACTGTTCCCATTTGTATGGATGATCTCGACATCATTCAAAACGGCAGGAGAAGTATACAGCAAGACACCGTCCTTTATCCCAAAGGCAGCAACTATGCAGGGATACAAAGAAATGCTTACAACCCATTCCACAACATTTAACTTTATGCAGTGGCTGGGCAACAGTGTGATCGTATCACTGTTAACAACAGCATTTTCCATGATCATCGCCACACTGGGCGGTTATGGAATCTCAAGATTCCGTTTTCGTGGAAGAGGATTTTTATCTTATTTTATATTAACAACACAGGTACTTCCGGGATCACTGCTGATCATTCCATTATATGTAATTATGGGTAATCTGCAGCTTCTGGATACAAAGATCGGTCTGGTAGCAGCTTACTGTACGTTCTCTATTCCATTCTGTACATGGATGATGAAGGGATTCTTCGATACGATCCCAATCTCCCTGGAAGAAGCAGCGAGGGTGGACGGAGCCGGAAGATTCAGAATCTTTGCAACGGTAATCTTACCGCTGACAGTACCGGGACTGGTAGCAACCGGTATCTTCTCTTTCATCAATGGATGGAATGAATACTTATTCGCCAGCACATTCATGAAGAGTTATGAGAACTGGACACTGCCGATCGGAATTGCAAGTTTCTCGGGACAATATGCGACGAACTGGGGAACACTGATGGCAGGAGCCGTGCTGATCACCTTGCCGGTAGTAATCATGTTCTTATTACTGCAGAAACATCTGGTAAGTGGTATGACGGCAGGAGCGGTAAAACAATAAACAACAGGAACATTTTTAACATGATAAAAGTGAACAGGAGGATGCAACTATGGAAATTAAACAGATCAGAATGGGTATTGTAGGAGCTGGTACATGGGGACGTACACATGCGTCTATCTATGCAGAACATCTTTTTGCAGATCCGGTAGCAATCTGTGATATGAACGAAGCAAGAGCAAGAGAGATTGCGGATGAATTCGGAATCCGCAAAGTATATACAGATTATCATGATATGGCAGCTGACGAGGAGATCGATGCAGTTGCAATCGTAACACCTGACTTCGCACATGCTGATATTGCATGCGCTATGGCAGATGCAAAGAAAGATATCCTGATCGAGAAACCACTGGCAACAACAAAAGAAGACATCGCAAGAATCTGCGAGGCAGTAGAGAGAAATGGCGTACGCTGTATGGTAGACCTTCATAACCGCTGGAATCCACCGTTCAATACAGCAAAACAGGAGATTTCTTCCGGAAAACTTGGAAAACCGTATACAGCATATATCCGTCACAGCGATGTGAAATGGGTAGCAACAGATATGCTTTCATGGGCTTCTAAATCTTCTATCTTATGGTTCCTTGGAAGCCACAGTCTGGATTCCTTAAGATGGCTGGTCGGATCAGAAGCAAAACGAGTATATTCCGTTAAGAAAGAAGGCATCTTAAAAGGACTCGGCGTAGATGTACCGGATATCTATCTTACAACAATTGAATTTGAAAATGGCGTAGTAGCCCATATGGAAAACGGATGGGTAACACCAAACGGAAACCGTAATATTAACGACTTCAGATGCAGTGTGATGTGTACAGAAGGAATGATCAGTCTTGATCTTTCCAGCCACAACCTGATTGAGGAAGTAACAGAAGAGAAGGCAACTGTGCCGGATATTCTGGTATCAAATATGGTATTTGACCGTTGCAAGGGTCTGTCTTATGAAAGTATCAGAGATTTCGTAGATCGTCTGGTAGACGGAAAAGAATTCAGAGTAACTCTGGAAGATTCCAGAAGAACTGCACTTGCAATTATCGCAATTCTTGAATCAGCAGAAACAGGAATGCCGGTAGAAGTTGAATATTAATTGTAGTATTTAAAATGAGGCGGAAGGGAGTCAGGAATGTACTCTCTTTCGCTTATTTCTTATCAGAAATATGCTATAATAGATTTTAATTGGCAATAAAAAATGTAAGACTTTATTGTGCAAATTAAGAAAATGATAGGACAAAGATTTCTGGAAACAGTTATACTACAATGAATCTAGAAACGAAAGATCCTAAAGACATGGAGGTAATT
>CAKRCY010000053.1:0-14839 GCA_934309195.1 uncultured Dorea sp. | reverse complement strand
AATATATCTACAATTTTCAAGGTTCAATGAGCCTTTTTCTTTGGCTCTGTTTTTTCATAACTTACTTGACACTACCTAAGTTCCCTTTGCATTTTTCTATTTTACAATGTCAAAATATCCAATGATTCCGATGTATCCATCCTTCTTTAAAGGCGACCACAACGTATGCAGTTTCAGTTTGTACATCTGCGTGTCATCTTTCACCGTTGCTTTTATCTGCACAGAGATTTCTTTATTTTGTACCGATGTCTGATGTAACAAAGCCCGAATATATTGAACGTCTTCTTCATTTACTTCGAATTCTTTGAACAGATCAAAATCCGGATTCTCTCTCTGACATATTATCTGCTGTTTTCCGTTCAGGATCGTTAACTGACCTGAAATTGCATTGTAATCAATCGAATTCATGCCACTGTTTGATTTGAAGAAATCGATCTTTTCCTGCATGACCTTAACAACACTCTGTGAATAATTCTGATTCGGTAAATCTCTGTCACTGAGTATTTCATTCGAAAGTCTCTGCACTTCATAATAATAGCTATTTTCATCCACTTCCTTATCCAGCATTTTGGAAAACGGAAGACTCAGTTCTTTCAAGCATCTAAGTAGGATGGGATTAAATTGTCCACATTGCCCCTCCAGGATCATCTGAATCGCTGTGTCATGATCAAATGCTTTCTTATAACATCTTTCACTGGTAAGTGCATCATAAACATCGACAATCGATACCACCTGTGCAGAGATTGGTATTTCTTCTCCTTTCAGGCCATCCGGATAGCCTTTTCCATCCCATCTTTCATGGTGCCATCTACAGATTTCCCATGAAATACGTACTAATGAATTGTCTTTTGGGAAATGCATATCCTGGATTATATCTGCACCAAGCTCACTATGAGTTTTCATGATCTTGAATTCTTCATCGGTAAGTCTGCCGGGTTTGTTCAGTATTTCTTCCGGTATACGGATCTTACCGATGTCATGAAGGGAAGATGCCGTTGTGATCAAAGCGATCTCTGCCTCTGTCATAGGATAAGTATCTGTTATTGTTACCAGTTTTCTCAGCATCATTTCCGTTGCCGTTTTAATATGCAGGATGTGTTCTCTGCTCTCGCTGTTACGGGATCCCAATACATTACTCAAGATCCTGATCATGATGTTATTATTTTCTTCTTTTTCGTAAACCTGATCATAAACCACATTGATCAGATGCTTTTGGTTCGCATAGAGACCTAACGTGTTTTGAACTCTCTTCCTTACGATCACAGAATCAAACGGTCGTGTGATATAATCCGTGATTCCCAGCTCATATGCTTTACGCATCGTATCAACAGCATCTTCAGAAGATATCATAATTACCGGAGTTTCATCCATACACTGACTTTCTTTCATCAATTTCAGAACTTCAAATCCATTCATCTGCGGCATATTGATATCCAAAAGCATCAGATCGATCCCCGGATTATCTCCCATTATCTGGATTGCCTGATTTCCATTTTCGGCTTCCAGATAATTATAAGTTTCTCCGAGAATCTCCTTCAATATATCCCTGTTGATCTTTGCATCATCTACAATCAGTATTCTTTGTCTTTTATCCATATTTTCCCTTTATCCTGTATTTCACCGCTTATTTGACACTGCCATATCAATTATTACCTTTATCAGTAATTCCATATCAACAGGCTTGGCAATATGTTCATCCATTCCCGCTTCTTTTGCTCTTATTCTGTCCTCCGTGAACGCATTTGCCGTCATTGCAATGATCGGTACCTCCTTTGCATCCTCTCTGTCCAGAGACCGGATCATCTTTGTGGCTTCATACCCATTCATGACCGGCATCATGATATCCATAAGAATGACATCAAACTCACCAGACCTGCTTTTTTCGAACAGCTCAACTGCTTCCTGACCATTCCATGCTTTCGTCACAACAGCGCCTTCATTCTGAAGCATAAATTCTGCGATTTCCATATTCAGCTCATTGTCTTCTGCCAGAAGAATATGCATTCCCCGGATAGACGCTTCCTGTTTTTCTCCGGTTTCAACTCTGTCGCTTCTGTCTGTATCGATCCGGAACGGAACCCGGATCACAAATGTCGTTCCTACACCTTCTTCGCTTTTAAAGGTAATCGTTCCACCCATTTTCTCGATCAGCTTCTTTGAAATCGGCATTCCCAGTCCTGTTCCGACAAATTTTGTACGGCTTCCTGTATGTTCCTGTGCAAATGGTTCAAAAATATATTTCTGGAACTCCTCAGTCATTCCGATTCCGGTATCCCGGCAGACAAATTCCATTGTCGTCATTCCCGGCTGTTCGGATTGGATTTCCCTGCAGCTGATGTAGATACAGCCATTTTCTTTATTATATTTCACTGCATTCGACAGGATATTCATCATCACCCGTTTCACATATCCCGGGCTTCCGATAAGATCCCGGTGTGTGATTTCTTTTTTCTCCCACACGATCCGGATATTCTGTTCTGCGGCAATCTGCCCGATCACAACAAGTACTTCCCTGGAAATGCTGCTCAGATTGAACGGACTTTCTTCCAGAACCACTTCATCCGACTCCAGCTTACTCATATCCAGGATTTCATTTACCAGTTCCAACAACAGCTGGGATGCCCCTTTAATCTTTGCCCTGTATTCTGTCTGTTTCTCCATGTCGTCTGCATAATGATCGGCCATATCGAGCATACCGCAGATCCCATTGATCGGTGTCCGGATATCGTGGCTCATACGCTGGAGGAACTCCGTCTTTGCCTCGTTGGCCGCCTCTGCCTTTTTTGCTGCTATCATGAGTTCTGCTTTGTATTTTTCCTCTTTTTCCAGCTCCTGTTTCTGATGTGCCTGATTAGTTCTGTATCCCCAGAATAAGAACATACCGAATATCAATAAATAAAGAAAAATAACGCTTATCACACTTAATGGAAGGTTATGAAATACTTCCGTATCCGGAAGATACGCATAAATATAATAATCCCGCTGCTTCAGCATGATTCCGTAGCATCCGGTCCCTTTATTCTTCAAATGGAAAATGTGCTGACTGTCTGTATGCTTTTTCATTGCCTGAACCACCTCATTGCCGGCGGTGTTCTGCCCCAGAAGTTTCTCATCATTGCTGGCAACAACGGTTCCTTTGTCTGCAACAATAATCGTTCCATCTTTCTTGGTACTATAGCCATTTAAAAGACTCTGTATTGTCAAAGTATAATTTCTCGTAAATTCAGGAGATGTGTAATAGTAGATTGCCACGATACCTGGCGCATCTTTTCTGGCACAGGCTGCAATGTCAATATAGGATCCATCTTCCCTGGCAAACCGTTCTGAATAAGATCTTTCTTCATATCCGGCAAAATCCATGATAATTTCTTTTTGCAGATACTCCGTGATCTCATTAGTCAGAGACTCATCCATACTGTATTCACAGTCCATCTTTCCTTCTTTATCCAGTACAATGATGCCATCCACCCAGAGAGTCTGAAGATTTTCTTTCAGGAACTTGCGGCTTAGCTGACCGCCGTTTTCTGTTTCCATACTGATATTTGTGCTCATCTGTCTGGCACTTTCAATCGCACGGAGGAGACTTTTGGATTCCGAAGATTCATTATAGTGGGTGTAGGTGGAACACTGCACTTTGACATAGTTTACAATCTCCACCATTCTTTTCTCTGCCCCTTCTTTTTCCACATGAAAGAAATACATCAGAGAGACTACAGCCACACAGATTCCAAGCAGACCACCGAACAGCCGGATTCGTTTTTCTTTTTTCTTTCTCTTAATATCCAAGATCATCCACCTCCAGATACTTCTGGGGATCATCCAGATATTTTTCAATGATTTTCAGAGTTGTTCCATCCTGACGCATCTCTTCCATCGTCTGTTCCATCTGCTCACAGATTCCTCTGTCATCATCTTTTGCAAAAGCAACACCTATTCCAGTGATCATCAGAGGTTCTTCCAGAATCCGGAAGCTTGCGTCATAATCTTTCATATACTGAACGATAGATTCCTCATGTGCTGCTACTGCATCCACATATCCTTTTCCCAGAAACGTATAGATCAGTTCCCTGTGTCCGAGACTGATCAGATTTTCCAGTTTGGGGATTCTCTCATCCGTCCGGTTCAGGAAGATCCCCTCCGGTTTGGTTGTAGACTGGACGGCCAGGTTCTTTCCCTCCAGATCACTCAGTTTATAGATATCACTGTTCTCATTTACTGCGACCACCTGGCGACTTGCGATGTATGGCCCGGCCCACCGGTAATCGTTAAGGCGCCCTTCCATAGAAAAACAGCCCATGATACAATCAATCTTCCCGCTCTCCACCAGTTCTTTTTTCTTCTCCCAGTTGATCTGTACAACGTCCACCTGGTATCCCATTCTTTTGAATGCTTCTGCAGCCAGTTCTACATCTATACCAGTTGGTACACCATCCTCATTCAGATAATTGTATGGGGGATAGTTGTCACTGCCGAGCGTAATGACCGGCTTTTCTGTCTCTTTTTTACTACTGTCTGTATTTTTACACCCTGTCAGGGTGACCGCTATTATTCCCGCAAGCAGAATGCCCGCGATCACTCTCTTTCCTTTCATTTTTTCTTACCACCCCTGCTATTTTTTCTTTTCTTTAATCATACAAAAACAGCACTGCTAAACAAGCAGTGCCTACTATTTTTTCTGCAACTGGCTGCCATTTTACAGGCCCTGTAGCTTTGCGTCACAGACTTTCGTCTGCTTTGCCACAAATGTTTCCTTTATTCTACCATATCATGATTTTTCTTGTCTACTTTATAGCAAAAAAAGCAAAAAAAAATCAACTTTGATACTGCATTATCCGATAAATTCATATCCTCAGACAGACATGGGGTTCCAACAGTCGCAATCTTTATCTTATTCTTTACATTTCTTTACACACATCAATCCATCCACATGCCCCGGCGGCATCTTCCAGTTCCGCAATTGTAAGTCTGACTGCGCTGTGATCATTGCCGGCCGCCGGATAGACAGTTTCAAAACGTTTTAAGGACTCATCCAAATAGACTGTGATTCCCCCTTTGATTCCAAATGGACACACCCCGCCCGGAGCATGTCCGATATATCCTTCTACTTCATCAAACGGAATCATCTTCGCCTTTACATGAAACCGGTCCTTATACTTACGGTTATCGACCTTCGCCGTTCCTTCTGTCAGGATCAGGATTGGTTCTCCATCTATCAGAAATGACATCGTCTTTGCGATCATTCCCGGTTCTACACCAAGTGCCTCTGCTGCAAGCTGTACCGTTGCGCTTGATTCTTCCAGTTCAATGATGTGATCTGCGTAACCTTTTTCTTCCAGATATTTCTTTGCTTTTTCTAATGACATAATTCATGCTTCCTTTCCTGCATACCTAAAAAAGGGTAGCAAAAAAGCGGGTGATGGGAATCGAACCCACGTATCCAGCTTGGAAGGCTGGTGTTCTACCATTGAACTACACCCGCATCAACAATTCTCATTTATAATATCATGGAATTTTGTAAAATGCAAGTGTTTTTTTAAATTTTTTGATTTTTTTGACATTTAATTCAATTTCACATACAGAGAACTTGCCACCGGCAACTTCTCTTGCATACTTTGATATCTACAGGACCCACCACTACTGCTTCTCCAATTTGCAATATTTTTTCAAAGTGCTACAATAGATAACCGAAAAAAATATTCCGCCGCCGTAATCATCCGCAACGAAATATTTTTATCAATATCACAACAAAGAAGGCGTATGATATGTTCCAATATTATCTGATTCATTATTTTAATTTTAAGAATGCAGGAGGCTTCATGCTTGTCTCACTGCTCTGCCTGATCGCGGTTCTTGCAATCGTTATTTTGACAGCGAAGCTTAAGAAACACTACAAACTCAACACACAGGATCTGACACCAAAGCAGATTCGAAAGCTAAACCATATACATAAAGTAAAAGAAATTTCTCTTATCGAAAGCTTTTATGAGATGGTATTTTCCAGTACTTCGGTACTTTTATTCCTGTCTCTTTACTATATTATCGATGAGCGAATCCCACAGGCTGCCTTTTACTGGCAGAAATACCAGAACATTATCTTACTTTTATTTCTGGTATTTTCTGTATTTATGACAAACTGGTTCGATATCCTGTTCGTTCCGTTAACTGCAATTCCGACCAGACAAAAGGCGTCCGTGCGGCTGATCTCTGCCTTTTATATTATTCTGATCTTATTATATATCAAGTTCATCTACCATGATTCGAACTATGATTCACTGATCATGTATTTTATCACACTCGCAGTCGGCCGTTTCCTGTACTTTGATTCTACACTGGAAGATATCAAAGAAACACTGCAAGGTGTCGCAAGAAATCTGCCGCTTCTGGTACTGATGGGAAGTTATTCCGCCATCGTATGCTGGTATGGATTCCACTGTGGATTCCTGTTGACTTCCAACGGTGTGATCCTTAGTACGCTGCTGGCGCATCTTTTTATGGATGTATCGATTTTTGTGCTGGATAAGACGCGGTTGGTGAAATTATTTATTTAACCTACTTTTTCATTTTTTTCATAGAGATGAGCAAAACACATTGATCCAAAAGTAGAATTGGGCAGTTGGCTCCCATAAAGTTTGAAGTTGCGATTTTATGGCGTAGCAAAGCTAACGTAAGTCCAAAACTTACGAATCATAAGATTATGAGAACTTTTGAATCATGCAATTCGTTTTATAGCTTTCAGTTTGCGGTAAGACTGACCGGAACGGCTAGTGATTGAGGCAACTGCAACTGCCAGTAAACTGATATGGGCAAGCGTGTTTAAGTTTGTGACAGACGCTTTATTTCGTACCCACATCCGCTCCTGACCAGTATTTTTAAAACGTGAATTATAGCGTTCACATTCTGTGCGAAGTGAATAATTATTTTTAAAATATTTGCTGTTCCTATCAATGGTAAGTCTTAAATCATCAGGAACGGTGAGGTATTTTGTGCAGCCACGATGTTTTTTGCCATTATAGAAATTTTTGTGATGGCATGGGCAAACGGTATCTTTACTTGACTTTAGAGGGCAACAAAATTTTTGACGGGTACGACCACGATCGGAAAACTTACCGTCTTTCCACATGGCAAGTCCTGCTTCACAAATGGGATTCCCTTGAGAAAGTAGTTTCGGATTTTTGGTATTACGTTTATTTAATGGAATGATACATTCTCCATTGTAAAGTTCCTTAACCTGATTGTAGATGTATTTGACATCGTAACCTTTGTCGGCAAGGAATGTACACTCTGTTATTGGTTGAAAGGAATGGGTAGCAGCAAGGATATCCAAAGCAACGGTAGCATCATGAACTTCTGCGGTTGTGGTCATTTCGTAAATAGGAAGACCTGAAATACAGTCGACAAGAACATGGTTTTTATAGCCCCAATAGAATTCATATTTTTTCTCGTTAGTTTGATTGGGTGCAGTGTGGACACCAAGTCTACAATCTGAATCAGCATTTGGTTGATTTTCGGGGTTAAACTTATTCGAGAGAAAAGATTTCGGATTGTTCTGTGAAGTATTTGCAGAGACAGGGGTTGAATCTAAGCCGATAAAAGAAGTATCTACAATACCTTCTTTGGAAAGAAGCAACACCTGAGTTTTCATGATTATAGAGAAAATTTCATTATCGAAATTTTTCAGAAAACGGTCGAAAGTCCAGTAAGAAGGTAACGGAGCAGAAATATCAAAGCCACAGTAATGAGCGATGAGAAGGTTGTTATTAAGATAATCAACAAGATCAGTAATCATTGAAAATCCTTCGCATTTCATAACGATAAACGCACAAATCATAGCGTGATTGGAAAAGCCTTTTCGTCCGTGTTTTGGGTATTCTGGGACAAAGGATAAATCGAGATTCAGAAAAAGTGAATCATAAAACTTTGCAACTGGTTGTGAAGTGAAAAGACGGATGTCTTTCAAAATTTCTTGACGATAGATAACAATCAGCTCCTTTCGGTGAATTGATTTTGACAACTTAATTATACCATTTGGAGTTGATTGTTACTATAAATTTGGAGTGATAAAAGAGGTTGCCATGCCTCGCAAACCCGCATAAATACTGAATGTGTAGAGTTTTGCTCATGGCTATTTTTTCAATATAAGCAGGTTACAAATTATAACGCACACTATTTCCATAATTACAATACTTCCTGCAATCGCTCCTATCGGATAATGAAAGGTAAAATAAGAAAGCTGTTTTCTCATATAAACTTCGATCCCTTTTAACACGATCGATCCGACTGACACTACAAGGCCTGCGATAAGCAGTACATAATAGCTGCCTTCCAGCAATAACAGCTTTCTTTCCTGCCGGCGCGTCATTCCAATCTTTCTCATAATCTCCAGCTCTTTTTTCCTGCCCACAATTCCCGTAAACATAATATTAAAATAATTAACCAGTCCGACACACAATAATATTACACTGATACTTCCGAACATAATTCTGTTCCCCCGGATGTAGTCTGCATTTTTCTGCATAAGATCTGATCTTGCAATGTAGAAAATGCCTGCTTCTCCTTCGCCGTCCGGGCTTGTCTGTGTATTGCTTTTCCGCCGCTGGTTTTCTGCCGAAAGAATCTTCTGGATTTCATGCATAATCTTTTTTTCTTTCTTTTTCTCTACATTTAATTCCATGCAAAATGTCTTTCTCTTCGTAGATAAACGGTTAAATCCTTTTTCACTGACCAGATAATAGATATCGCCTTCTGCACCATGCCAGGTCTGGTGGATCTCCGGGAAGCCATCTGCCTGGTTATCCAGATAGCCGCTTAACGTATATTCTGTAGACGGCGTTTCTGCTTTTATTATCTCATCTTCCTTGTCTCTTTCTTTGTCCGTCATGGAATTCCACCGGATACACGTTTCTTTATTCTTTAACGGAGATAAACATACCGTTTCTCCCACTGCTTTTTCTGCCTGTCTTCCCTGCTTTTGTGACAACTTATGATCATGGATGATCATTACCCCTGTTCCGTTTTTCAGACTGTCCATATCGACTTTCAGCTTGTTTTCCTCTACATATGTTTCTAATGCTTTTATCTCATTTTCGCTGACAATCTGAACGGTATCAGCATCCAGGCCTTTGATCATCTTTGCCCCGGAAGCATAATCAATACTGATTTCTTCCGAATATTCTACATTGTTTCCCAGATAAGTATCCTCTTCCAGCGGGCGTATTCCATCTCTGGATATGACGGAAAGCACGTATGCTCCTTCGGTTATGTAGGATTCCTTCTTCTTCACACCGTCAAGATTCCATAATTGTTTCCGCACTTTTTTTGATATCGGTGAAAACTCATCATAGTCATTGTCATATAATAATTCGAAATTATTCCCTTCTGATCTCAGTGGATCTTGATCCGGCGACTGTGTCTGATATTCTGTCCCGCTTCCATCTTTTTGTGCAGACTCACTGAATTCCCCTGCGATCAGGAAATCCGGTCTCTGATTAATGATATTCGCATAATCACTTCCATCTATGATCACCATGACAATCAGGAACATTTCTATTCCGAGGAACAATGAACTAACTGTAATGACAAATCTCTGCCTGTATCTTGTGACGTTCTTCCATGCCATAAAGCACAGTTCCTGTGTTTCGCTTCTTTTTTTCTTGTTTAAGACTGCTCCTTTATCTGCATGACCTGCTTTTCCATGCTGTTGTTTCTTGCTTCCCTTCTGCTCCGTGTAATGCATTCCCTCTATACAGGTTCTGTTTACAGTCTGCCAGATCACCTGTTCCGATGCACCCAAGATTACCAACAACGTGAAGACTACCGCTAACAACAAGATTTCCACCCGAAAGATCTGCAGTTCTTCTGCGCCTCCATATCCATTCAGATACTGTCTGCCCAATAGTTGCGGTATCAGATATCGCAATAACAGAACCGACAAACCTATACCTGCAATACCTCCCGGCACTATCGTCCGCATGATCTGCCGAATATAGATCTTACGGAGCTGCTTTTTCGTTGTACCGATCGTATGGAGCAGCGCCATCTGACGGATATCGCCTGCCATGGAGATCTGCATCACATTGTAGACAAGCAAAAACATTCCGCAGATAATCACAACGGCCTCTACTGCTGCCATCCCGTAACTTCCCGTCATCTCTTTTACGGCCCGGTTCTTTGCAGTATCTGTCGCAATGATCTGTTGGGAATTGTCTTTCATCGGTACATCTTCGTATAATTTTTCTTCTGTATCCTTCCAGTCCATGTCATTCGACTGACAGATCATAATATCCGAATCTTCTTCGATATCATACCCCCAATCCTTCAGTTTCTTTTCTGACACATATCCGATTGCTTTGCTTTTTCCATTATCTTCTGTATAAGCACTGTACCATCCAGATAATTCGAACTCTTCTTTTTCCGTCTGAAAAAAGCTGATTGATACATCAAGTGCTATCTTCATCCCTCTTTTCGGATTATTAATTCCCAGCTTTTTTAATGTCTTTACCGGAAGCATGATTTCCTGCTGCTTTTCCGGATATGTTCCATGGATACCTGTATAGGCGGGCTTCATCATCTTTTCCCATGCCGTCCGATCCAATACCTGTACAGAACAGATGGCAGTTTCCCCTATTTTCATTCTTCTTCCGGTTTCTCTTACATATCCTAAGGAACGTGCTTTTTCATATTGCTGCTTTGTTCCCTCTTCTATGTAAGTGGATGCCGTTGTTCCATCCATCCGAATATTTTTCGTATATTCTGCATTTATTTTTCCGTAAGCCGTTCCAAAGACAAATGTCAGTGTAAGAATACATAAAACGACTGCTCCCATAAGAATCCGGTTTCTGCTTTTATTACATTTTCTGATAGCTTCCGAAAGCAGCCGGATCACGTTCGTATTATTGTTCGGTGTAAATCCATTCATTTCATTACACCTCCGCATCGTATAATTTCCCGTCTTCTACGCGCAGGATACGGTCTGCCATCTGTGCGATCGCTTCCTGATGGGTCACAACAATCACCGTCTGGTGGAATCTTGCTGCACAAGTCTTCAACAATGAAATTACTTCCATACTTGTGACAGAGTCCAGATTTCCTGTTGGCTCGTCGCACAAAAGTACTGCCGGCTTTACCATTAACGCCCTTGCAATTGCCACTCGTTGTTGTTGTCCGCCGGACAGTTCTTCCGGGAGATTCTCTAACTTTTCTCCAATCTTTAACGTTCTGACAATATCTTCCAGCAATTTTTCATCAATCTCTGCACCGTCCAGTCTGAGCGGAAGTACGATATTCTCATATACATTGATAACAGGGATCAGATTATACTGTTGAAATACGAATCCGATATTCCTTCTCCTGAATATCGTGCGTTCATCTTCCGTCATATCTTTCAGACTGTTGCCGCGTATCCAGACGCCACCTGCAGTGGGTTCATCCAGGCCGCCAAGTATCTGAAGTAATGTCGTCTTCCCGCTTCCTGATGTACCGATGATTGCCAGGAATTCCCCTTCTTCTACGGACAGACTCACTCCGTCCAGCGCATGGACTTCGTAATTATCTGTCACATAATATTTCTTTAATCCTGCTGCTTTTATCATTTCCATAAGATTTTTTCTCCTTGCTTATAATTGTGTCCGTTTCGTATCGGAACTTTCACTTGTCTCATACAGCATACAGGACAAATCTAACAAACTTCTAACAGACTGGAAGATTTATCTCGATCATCAGACCTTTTTCCGAATATCTGTTTTTTGCAATCATAAATCCGCCATGAAGGCCGATAATTTTTCTCGCCAGATAAAGTCCGATTCCATAACCTTTCTGTGTGGTCACGTTCTTTCCTCTGTAGAATCTCTGGAAAATCTTATGCTCTTCTCCCTTTTCAATTCCAAGCCCATTATCTTTTACAGTAATCTTTGCATGCATTTCATTCTTCTGGATTCTCATTTCTATGATTCCGCCAGGCCGGCTGTATTTCACAGCGTTATCCAGAACATTATCGATTGCTTCCCCGATCCAGTTGGCATCATGCGGACAGTTAACTTCTTGCGGCAGCTCTATCCTAAATGCAATCTGTTTTTCTTCTGCCCGCTTTTGAATTCTTCCAAGACAGTTTCTCACGGTCTTTAACAGATCTGTCTCTTCTTTTCGTACCTGAATCATGTTCTGCTCAAGTCTGGACATCTTCACGAATCCTTCTGTCAGGAATTCCAGTTGTTGTTCTCCAGATCTCATTGCATTTAGATAGTTAACCACATTTTTCTCTGTCTTTGTCCCGGTTTTACTCCATTCTTCCTCTAATAATTCCTGATATGTCCTGATATTGGCAAGGGGTGTCCGCATCTGGTGCGCAATCTCTGAGATCAGCTTCTGGATCTCATCTTTACTTTTTTCCGCCGCTTCTGTCCGACCGTTCAGCATCTCCTGGATCCTTACCAGTCTGGATTCAAGTCTTGCATATAATGTCTCTTCCCCTGCTTTTGTTTCCCGGATCTTTTCCTCTCGCAATATCTTTTCCATACATTCTGCCAATAACTTAAGTTCTTTCTGTCTGCATTTTTCCTGATAAATATACATGGCAGCTCCACCCAGAATTACTCCTGCCGTTACTGCCACTACGATTATTATGATATTCATTCTGTTCTCTTCCTTTTTGTATCTGCCATCACTTTTTTCATACACTCTCCAGCTTGTATCCCAATCCAAATACATTTTTCAGATATATCGGTGAGCCTGCATCTGTTTCTATCTTTTTCCGCAGCCGGTTGATCGTAACGCTGACAGTATTATCCACTACAAACTGGCCATCCAGTCCCCAGACATGTTCCAGGATATTTTCTTTCGTCAGTACATTTCCCTGATTGTACATCAGATATTCCAGTAACTGATATTCTCTGGCTGTAAGGATAATTTCCTTTTCGTTCTTGTATACTTGCTTCTTATCAGGAAATAATATTATTTCTCCGCATGTTAGTTGTTTTTCTCTGTTGTTCCGTCCGATCACGGCTTCAATTCTCTTTAAGAGCACCTTCATGGAAAATGGTTTTACCACATAATCGTCTGCTCCTGTGTCAAATGCTGTCAACATATCCGTTTCTTCGTCTCTTGCTGTCAGAAAAATAGCCGGTATCTCTGCATTTTCCCGAATCTTTTTGTAACATACAAGTCCATTGCCGTCCGGAAGACCGATGTCAATGATGAGAAGGCTCTCACTGCCTGTGATGGCGGTAAGAGCCTCTTGTTTTGTATATGCGGATACAGTCTGATAGCCTGCGTTTTGCAGTGCTGTTTTGAGTGCATAATGTAATAATACGTCATCTTCTATTATTCCGATTGTCATATATTTTCTCCGATCACTACGTTCTTTCCATATATTTTCCCGTGTGTTTATTCATCCATACAAACACCCCGACACAGATGACAATAGACACCATCGATCCTGCCGGTGCCGCACACCCCATCGGAAATAATGTATCCGGAAAATGCGTTGCCGCATAATAAGACAGTGGAATTCTGGCACATACGATAGATATGGAATTGTGGATAAATGATACGATAGACAAGCCATATGCATAAAAATATCCACTTAAACAGAAATGCACTCCTGCAAATACGCAGTCCCATGCATAACTTCTTAAATACTGTCCTCCGAGTATCTGTACTGCGCCGTCATTCGTAAATAATCCGACAAATGGAACAGATACAAACTGCACGATCGTTGCCGCAACTAATCCATATCCTACTGTCATGCACAATACATACCGCAATGTCAGACGTGCACGGTCATGCTTACCTGCACCAATATTCTGCGAAGCAAGTGCCGATATCGTTGACAGCATAGAAGACGGTACCAGGAACAATATTCCGATGATCTTTTCCACAATTCCTACAGCCGCCGCATCATTTAATCCACGCTGATTGGCAAATATCGTGATTGCGATAAAGGATATCTGTATAAATCCATCCTGTAATGCAACCGGCACACCAACTTTTAATATGTTTTTCATCGTGTGCCTCTTCGGCCGCAGATCAGACCTTCTTAATTTGATTCCTGTGCCTTTTTTAATGATCACTGTCAATGACACGATAACACTGACTGCCTGTGCGATGGTCGTTCCAAGTGCAGCTCCGGCCGCATCCAGTCCCATCACTCCGATAAACAGATAGTCCAGTCCAATATTCGCTGCACATGCTACCGCAATAAAGTACATCGGGCTTTTCGAATCACCGATCCCTCTGAAGATTGCACTGATAATATTATAGGCCGTAATAAAAGGAATTCCTATAAAGCAGATGGTCAGATAACGGATTGTTCCCTCTACGGCTTCAGCCGGAGTAGACATCACACTGACGATCGGTCTGACTGCTGCCAGTAATATGATCATAAGTATGATCGCAATTCCCATGAACATCGTCGCAGTATTCCCTATTGTCTCCGCTGCTTTCTTGTAGTCTTTCGCACCAATGCATCGTCCGATCATAACCGTGGCTCCCATTGCGAGCCCCACGATCATAACTGTCAGCATATGCATGATCTGGCTTCCGATCGATACCGCCGTCGTGCTGCTGACACCGCCAAACTGTCCGACTATAAATAAATCTGCCATACCATATAATGTCTGCAAAAAGTACGATAACAGATATGGCAGTGAAAAATAAATGACTGTTTTAAATACACTTCCTGTTGTTAAATCTCTTTCCATATTGTAATGTCCTTATCTTTAGAAATACTCATTTCTTAATTCTATTCCCAATTACAAAGTTAGTCAACGAGTGAACTACCCATTGTCTAAAGCCAATGGGCTTCCTGCTTCGCAGACCTCGTAACCTACTATCTCCACAGGCGTTA
>CAKRCY010000052.1:0-15708 GCA_934309195.1 uncultured Dorea sp. | reverse complement strand
AACAACCTTCTTGCCTGTCATGTCTTCCGGATAGTTCTTAACATCTGCGATCATATCTTTGATAGAATACACGCTGGCATCTTTCTTTCCAAGATTGTCATGCAATCCTTCGATCGGTGGAAGGAGCGGTACCGAACCAGTCGCATTTACAACAAGATCCGGGTTGTATTTTTTAATCTCAGCGACCGTTGCATCTACTCCTGTTTTGATTGTCAGATTCGGAAGTTTTGATGCACGGTATTTCAGATAAGTCGGGAAATCCGCAAGTCTTTTCTTGGCTGGAATCTTCGAGATCTCTACCGACAGACCACCTGCTTCTTTCTCTTTCTCCAGTAACGTAACTTTACATCCAACTTCGGCAGCTGTACATGCAGCTTCCAGTCCGGCAGTTCCGGCACCTACAACTACGACATTACATGGTTTATTTACTTTCTGTTTTTTATAAGCTTCTCCGTTGATCAGATCCGGGTTGACCGTACAGCGAAGCGGTTTGTTACCGCCGATACGGTTGCCGACACATCCGACGTTACAAGAGATACATTTACGGATATCACATACATCCCCGTACTGTGCTTTATTACACCAGTCAGGATCGGCGATCAGTCCACGTCCCATACCGATCAGATCAGCATCACCTCTGGCAAGGATGTCATCGGCGATCTTAGGATCACGGATATTTCCGATCGCAATCGTCGGCTTTCCGAATCTATCACGAACCGCCTTCGCCATGTATGAACGCCATCCATCTTCCAGATAGTTCGCATCGATCTGATACTGGATAGAAGCATTTAATCCGGCTGAAGTATCGAAGATATCTACTTCATCGTTCAGGTATTCCAGATATTCCAGGCAATCTTCTACCGTATTACCACCTTCGACAAGCTCGTCTACACTAAGACGCAGAGAGATCGGAACTCTAGGTCCGACAGCCTTACGGACTTCATCAATGACCATACGGCAGAAACGGGCACGGTTCTCAGCAGATCCGCCAAATTCATCTGTACGGTCATTTGTAGTAGGCGATAAGAACTGGCTGATCAGATAAGAGTGTCCGGCATGGATCTCTACAACATCAAATCCGGCATTGACTGCTCTCTTTGCAGCGGTTCCATAATCTTTTGCAATGCTTGCGATCTCCTCTTTCGAAAGTCCGCGCGGAATCTCTCCACCGGCTTTTGACGGAAAACGTGACGCAGATACCGGCTGCATACCGATTCTGGAACTCATCGCAGACGCACCTGCATGATTGATCTGAATCCCCATCAGCGCCCCCTGTCTGTGACAGGCTTCCGTTAATGTAAAAAGGCGTGGAATGTAACAGTCTTTGTCAAGACGCAGCTGTGTCGTTCCATTTGATCCTTCCGGATATTTTACACAGACATTTTCAACTATGATAAGTCCTGTGCCGCCACGTGCACGCAGCTCATAATATTTGATATGTTCGTCGCTCAGTTCCCCATCATGTCCGGCGAAATCACTTCCCATAGGCATCATTACAACACGGTTTTTGAGTGTCATACCTCTGATCGTAAGAGGGCTGAATACGTGTGGAAAATTGTTTTTCATAGTTTACTAACCTCCATAAAAATATGATTGTATTTGTTTGCATTTCTTTATAATTTGATTATATGATTTTGTTAAATAAAAGACAAATTAGTATTTTTATGAAAGTTGATAGATTTTGTCTATGGATTTTGATCATAAAAAATGACCGCTGCGCCGGCAGATTATTTACTACCGGTACAGCGGCCATTTTTCTTAACTTTTTTATTTTTTCTGATTTTTTTCAGGTATTAATTTCCCGGCGATCAGACACAGGATGATCGTGATCACCATATCCGGCAATGTATTTCCTACCGGCATATCTACATTCATAAGAATTCTGTACACAACGAATCCAATCACCCAGATGATCATATTCGGCACATATACTGCCCGACTGCTCTTGTCTTGTTTTAACAGGAAAAAATCGGCAATCTGAATAGCGATCATCGGTGCAAATACAGAACCAATCAAATACAGGAAATCCGTTATATTATCCATCGGATATACAATTGCTGCAACCGTTCCAATCACTGTCACAACGATAGCAACATGCTTTCCATTCCATCTGCTTACAACCGTCTCACTGGAGATTCCAGCAGAGTATGCATCCAGGAAAGTGGTTGTAACTGTTGAAAATACAATGATCAGAAGTCCCAGGATGCCAAGACCTGCCTTTAACATGATCTGTGCAATGTCATACTCTCCGGTAATGATAGTAGCTCCCATTCCGATCACATACATCCAGCAGCTTACGATTCCATATGTAACCGCACTGACTGCAGTTGCTTTCACCGGCTCCTTCGCTTCTCTTGTGTAATCACTGATCAGTGGCAGCCACGATAATGGCATCGCAACCGCAAGCTCTACTGCTGCTCCAAATGTCATACTGTCGTCAGACGGTGTTCCCGCCCCGCTTCCTGTAAATATCACCTTACACAGAATCAGTGTCAGGATAAATAATGCTGCCATCGCAACGGTATTGATCTTGCCCAGATTCGTAATTCCGATCATAATCCACAGAATGATCAGTGCTCCGATCACCAGACACCAGATCCATCTGCCGGTATGCATCACACCGTCTGCTGCCAGTGCCCCGTCATAGATCATGATCGCAGTCCAGCCGACAAGCTGCAACACATTCAGGACCGCAAAAAGGATACTTCCCTTCTGTCCAAAGCTCATCTTTACAGTCTCCATTGCACTCTTTCTGACTTTACCACCAATCACTCCTGCCAGGAACAGCATCAGACAACCAATGATGTGTCCTACTATGATTGCCGCCAGTCCTTTTCCCATGCCAAGCGGGGCCAGATATGTTCCGGTCAGGATCTCTGCGATCGAAACCCCAGCGCCGAACCAGATCAGACCGTTTTCAAATAAGCCGGTACGCTTCTCTTCCATAATGTTTATTCCTCCTCGTCTTCCTTTGTAGTCTTATATAATAGTCTTTTTCAAAGCCTGTTCCAGCAGTTGTATCTCATCATCGCTTAATTTCCACTCAAATACCTTGCAGTTCTCCTCGATTTTATCACGGCTCTGCGCTCCTATAATACAAGAAGAAATAAAAGGTCTCTGCAAGGTCCAGTTCAATGCAATCTGCGACAATGGAACATTTCGTTCCACACTAATCTGATCCATTGTTCTTAAAAGAAGCATTACATTTGAAAACAACGGTTCTTTAAAATATGGGTAAAACCGGTTTCGGTTATCATCCACACCATATTCTTTGAGTTCTCTGTATTTTCCGGTTAAAATACCTCCTCCAAGTGTTCCATAAGTCATAACTCCCATTTCCTGAGCACAGGCCCACCGGATCAGTTGCTCTCCCTTGCGATCCACCATAGAATACTGTGGCTGATATGCTTCAACAGCACAATATTTTTCTGCTTCTTCCATCTGTTCTTTTGTAAAATTCGATACTCCGATATGCAGAATCTTTCCTTGCTTTTTCAGTGTATTAAGCGCATCCATTGTCTCTTCCATCGGAACATTCGGATCCGGCCAGTGGACTAGATATACATCAATATAATCTGTCTTCAGATTACGGAGTGATTCTTCGCATTCCCGCATGATCTTATCTGCCGACCCACAGCGTACATATTTTCCATTAATAAATTCATTTCCACACTTGGTAGCCAGGATCACTTCTTTCCTGACGCCAAGTTTATGCACAACTTCTCCGATATACTGTTCTGCCCTGCCTCCATTGTAGGCAGGTGCCGTATCAATAAAATTGATCCCACAATCTACTGCTGCCTTGATCGCATCCATTCGACTTTCATCGGAATAGGAATCCCATCCGGCACCTCCGATTCCCCATGTACCAAGACACATCCTGGATACACGAAGTTGTGTCTTTCCAAATTCTGTATATTCCATTTTCTTCATCTCCGTTTCACTTTTCTTTTCCTGTATTCCATTGTGTTATAGACAAATTATATTATTTTATGACTATGTGTTCAATCGATTTTATTTTTGTATTTTACAATCCTGGCTTTTCGCGTCCACAATGGATTTATCTAAATAATTCTTATACAACTGCCATCTTTTTATAGTATCCTTATCTTGGAGATTTTGGTAATTTATTTCCAATTCCAACTTTTCTATCTCATCTTCGATATTTTTAATATAATAAGTATCTATTTTCTCAGGTGCATTTTTATAATTTAAACTTGTATAGCCATATTTATTTTTTGGCTCTTGTATCTGTCTTACCAACTTTTCTATCTCATCCATCCGATCATTGACTGCCGTAAATAATTTTTTCGTTTCTGAGTCTTCAATTCCGTTTTCTATATTTTTCAGCATTGCTGCTTTTTGTAATGTTGATACAATCGGTCCATAATCCTCTCGACCGTAATCGATTCTTTCTACAAATTGCCCAATTTTCTTTCTTAACTCAGCCGCTCCTTTTGGATCATTTATGTAAAACAGTGTATTCTCATCAATAACATCAAAAGGAAGTCTTGTTCCTTCCTCTGCAATTACCAGTGCCGGTTTTCCAAAACTATATCTCATTCCAATTTCGAACATTACATTCGGATTTAATTGCGTCAGATTTGCTATTACTAGATCCGAATCATAAATATTTCTAATTACCCTGTCATTGATTGATCCCAATTCAAATTCTCTATGCGCTACACGAACTTCGTACTCCTCACCCAGCGCTGGTACAATTGCTTCATCAATGATTCCATCGATATGTCTTCTTATTTCTGATTTTTCATCTCCGATTGGCGTTATGACAAAACATCTTTTTTTCTTTGTATCTTTAATATTTTCATCCATCATTCTTTTCCTCTTCTAAGCTGCTGCTCCATTAATTCTAACAAGTTCTTCAAATCTTGTATTATCTATTTCTCCATCAGATATATGGCTACTTCTCGTATATTTGAGATATGAAAATATTTCTTTTGTGTTTCATTTTATTTTTACCATTTCTTATTGAATTGTCTATTATTGGTATTCATACCACCCGGGACACAAAAAAAGCCACTAATCCCCGTCCCCAATGACTATCCCTTCGGCATCGTCTCATCCCAAGCCGTGAATAATTCCAACAGAAACTGCCTGTATAATTTTTCTATTCGTTCTCTTGCTTCTACGCTGCCATCGGTCTTCGTCCGGTACAGATAATTAATCACCTTTCTGTCCAGACCACGAGTTACAATTTCTTCCACACACCTTTCTGGTCCCCATGCGCTCATATTACATTCATCCATGAATTCTCTTATTGCTTTCTGATACTCCCAAGCCGGTACCACTGCATGAAGACATTGAATACCCAGCAATTGTTCATATCCCATATGAAATTCAGCGATTTCTCTATATTCATCAAATGCAGGAATCTCAACACTGACTTCTGATTCTTCATAATGTCTAGAATGTTCGATCCTGTTCCAAAATCTTCTGTATATTTCCCATTTTTCTGCTTTCCCGGCACGAATTCCCTGACTGCCTTTTTCTGCTGCCTCAAGTCGGATATTCAATCCCTGCTTTCTCATTTCCGCACCTGTCACTGCATATCTACTCAACACCGGTATGCAATCATAGGTCAATTCATTCTTCCCACCCAGCACAATCACGTATTTTTCATCTATAAGCTCTTCCAATGAAGCCGGACTTATCATGTCATATCGGAAAGCCCCGTAAATACTGTCTCTTGCATATAGATTCCAGACATTTCTCTCCAAGCTGCTGATGTTCTGAGCTTTTGGAATATCGAGCAACAGATACAGATATGGCTGATCCAGTTCCAGAGACAGCAACGGATTATCGATATACGTTCCTCTGTAATTCCATTCTCTAAAGGCAACAGCAGAACCAGGGAACAATACAGCTTCTGTAGCCGGAACAATTCCTCTCGTTCTTCCGCTTGACCCTCTGTACATTCTGAGCATCATCAATACATTCTCCGAAACATATTTTGTCTTTTTCCATTGGCACATATTCGGAAATATTCTGCCGAATTCCTTTTTGAGCAGTTCACTCCATTTTTCTTCCTGCTCATTTATCCTTTGTGTTCTTACCACATATTGTATAATCATCTGTCCCCAGATAGCACAATAGTGTTCTAATATTTCTATTATCTGATTGTCAAAATATGGCTGTAAAAAATATCTTGAACTAACGCGCCAGTCGGACTTCCATTTTTTTAACAGATAATCCAGAAAACCAAATGCCTTTATTTGCATTTTACACAACATTTCCACTGCATCCGGTGTCATCTCTTCCGTACTCAGGCTACGAATATCCATTTTCAGAACTTCGTCCGTGAAGTTCAGACACATCAGATATGTTACAACTCTGACTTCCAATGATCTTACCTGTCTCGAATCATTTGCCGGGAATATCAGCCGTTTCTGCCTGCACATTTCCTTCCACACATCATTATCCGTAATATTTCCCGCGTAATATTCTTCTGCAAGACTCTTCAGCCCTGTCCTATATGCATTTACTACCATATCCTGCCGCTGTTCTGCCATGACCTTCAGATAGCACGCTCTGGCATATCTGATAATTTCATTGACCGATATCTGAATCTGCTTTTTCGCCTCATAAGTAAGTGTCATTCTTGCCGCATCAATCACCATATTTCCCTCTCCCGCAAGAATATCCATATAAGCAATTTCCAGGAAATTTTCTTCTATATCAATACTATCTTCCACATGCATTCCCATGAAGGAAAGAGCATTGTACTGGGTGCATAAATTATAAGATAAATTACCACTGACACCAGGCCCATATGATGGTATCCTGAGATTCAATAAACAGTGTTTTTTCTTGTCATATATCACAATATAACGCCAATCATATCCAAAACAATATTCAAATCTCTCATTCACATCTGCCTGTCCCCTCAGACCCGCCTTCAATATTTCATCTGTGTGATTGCTCAGTTCATTACACCACGTCGATGCCGTTAATGCTGGCAGCCTGTATTCCGCATCATTAAAATAAACCGGTACAATTGGAGTTCTGCAATATTTTTCTATGTAATTGATTACAAGTTTTTCATATTCACTTCGATATTCCTTCAAATAAGAATCCGGCATTTCTCCAAAGCACTGTGCTTTCTGTGCCTGGGTCAAATGAAATGTAAAAGCAATCCGTGTCCCTCTTGAGCGAAATTTTTCCGATTTCTGACAGAACGCATAACCATTCTTTTTACCGGAATACAACACCATCTCATTTGCCTGTTCTTCATGCTCTGATTTGGTATATATCTTCATCTCATCCGTAACCGTAAATACCGTATGCAGTCCTATACCAAATGCCCCTGTCGGTTTCAGCCATTCCGGCATAGTTTCAAATTCCTTTTTGTAATTTTTACGGTTCCGCCAGCTGTTCCCGGTCTTTAAAATATGCTCCCGGAACTCCTTTACACTGATTCCAATTCCCGAATCCTCAATTGCGAAATCCACACTATCCGTCTCTTCCTGATACTTTGCCATAATCTTAATCGCATATCTTTCAAAAATCCCCGGAAACAGTCTTTCCACCTGGAACGGTGAGATTTCATACATATATTCAGGAATCTTGTCCCCGATTTCCCGCCAGATCTGTATCTTTGATGCATCAATTGCATTCTGTATCAGCTCACGCAAGAAGATAAGTACCTCGTTCTGATAAATACTGATATTCTCAATCAGAGAATATGCCTTTTCCTGAGAAAATGAAAATCTCAGATTCTGATTTCCTGAAGATATTTCCTTTCCATTGAGCAAAATCCGGTACTCAACCTCCGGTATCTTCCGGCTCCAATGCTTCGGAAATATCTTATTTACATTTAATTTAGCTTCATTAACTTCGCTCTCCATCCAGCTCTTCCAGTTCACATGCTCCCGGATTGTCTGCTGATACACCTTCATACATCTTGCTTCGAAGTTCTCTTTATCCTCACAAGCAGCTTCCTTCATCCAGTATACTGCACATTCCTGTTCGATCGCTTTTCTGTCAACATTGGCTATTACCTGTATCTTGTCAGCAGAAATATATAGCGTCTCCACAGAACAATGTTTAAAATAGTGCGCCAGATTATCATCCTGTAAAGTCCCAAAGGTTGCGATTCCAATCTTATTAAACCGGTCATTATCCAGATCACACAGATCACCCATACGAAGCAGCCATGCAATCAGCCTCGGATGAAACTCTTCTCCGGCAAATGTATCTACATCCACCAAATCGCTCAGCATATTTTCGAAACTGCCTGTATGCGACATGGATATCTTATTGATCACTTTAATAATACGACCTGGAAGGAAAGAATCCTCCACGCACAACAATTCCCCTATCTTATTCGCTCTGTCCGTCAGACTCTGGATCCGTATGCCATGCTGCGGACGGAAATATTCCATCAATACAATCGTAATCGCCTGTTTTATATCTAATGGCCAGGTTACAGACTCTTCAACATTTTCTTCTTTGGCGTTCAGCAATAATTTCGCTGCCTTTCCGACCGGTGACTCATCTGGCCGATATTCTTCCAGAAGCTCCTGGAATTCTTTCGTCATCCATATCTTCCGTACTTCTTCTTCCGTATACAACATCCCGATATCATGCATATACGCACACATCAATATAAGAAATGTATCTATTCCGCTCAGCTTCTTTATCCTGTCTTTACCGAGAATATTCTCAATCGCCGATACAATATTCGCAGAATGCCAGGTATCGTGCGTACTATATGTAGGATACGTCGTTACCACTGACGATAAATATCTTGTCAGTTTTCTCTTCTGCAGATCATAGACACTTTCCAGACTGTGGTTCGTATCATGATGTCTGCTTACGTGATGAAGGTGATCTTCTAGTGTATATTTCTTTTTCATGGTTTCCTCCGTGGTTTTGTTTTCCTCATAGACTTTTTCATAGACCATTAATCCTGTCCCCAATGGTTTCCTAACATCTCCTTAACACATGTCTGAATTGAATCTATGATTTTTATACAATTATCTTTTTTCATTCCTGCTTCAAGCCCTACTGCCAGAAGTTCCTTTTTTCCCGGATTACGTCCGTTTCCATCAACAGTTGTCGTGTGCTCCCCATAATAAGTATTACTATAAGTAAGATCATATGCAGGACTCAAATGCCAACTATCATTCTTTTCATTATATAAGTATGTGAAATTTTTTGAATGATCATCTCTATTGTGTGCAAATACATTAAAACACATACGACGAAACATATTTTCTACATCTTCACTCTCATCTCTTGTTAAAATTTTTGTTAATTTCATCAGACTATGATAATCTAAACTTGGTTGTTCAAAATCTAATTCTAACAGTGCCGCTGCCGTCAACATATGAACTCTGTCTTTACCTGATGGTCTGTCAAATCGCTTGGTTCCAAAATATCCTTTACATTTATCAGAATGAAACAGTTTTGTTTCAGTCATTACAATTCCACATTTTCTGGCACAGCAAGAATAATCATACTCCATTTTTCCTGCATCAACTCCATCTACATGTGCCGGAAATTTTATAATCCATTCTTCGTTATCTATTGTGGTCATAATTTTAGGTCTGGCACCACCACTTGTACCACCCAGATAATACAACTCATCCAATTTGTCCGAATATTCTGTTTTTAATATTTTCTGACATTCTTCAACTAGCTGATCTAAATTTGCAAACTGCTTTTGTTCAGCAAACTTCTTTTCCGGAAAATAAGTAAGTGCCCCCATCCCTGATTTCCCAACAATTGCCAGTCTGTCCAAAACAGTTAAATCATCTAGATTTTGCTTATGTTTACGAAGCAAGCGATTTAACAATAAATTCCCCCAATTATCTGGAAGACTGTCTGCAAATACGCCAAAAAGACCTCCAAAATAATCTTTTGTTGGAACAAACACTTGCTTTTTTAAAGGCAATGAAAATGGGCTAATTGCAAATCCATTTTCCAACCACTCATCATCATACTGAAATGCCGCTTTATGATCTGCTGTCATTGCCAGTGTTCCTACAAGTTTTTCATCATAATATACCTGCAATGCATTATCTTGTTTCATTTATGACCTCCTGAATATCTTTATATGGTACTTGTGTAAAAATAGTCCTAAGTTCATCTGCAATTTCCAATGCCATTGCAATCTTCGTCAACGATATCAACGAAATCTGCCCTGATGCTTCAAATCTTTTAATCGAACCATAACTCACTCCACTCATCTGCGCTAATTTCTCCTGTGAAATAGATCGGCGTTTTCTGATATTCCGAACTCGCCTGGCAAGCTTTTGATCTAGTTCTTCCGCTGTTTCCCATATAAGCTGCTCCATGTGTCCCCTCCTGTGTTACTGCTAATATATTGTCCAAAACCGTATTATTTTATACTTAACAGATAATATTTTATCCGTTTTCATTTTACCATTTTTCACTTGTAAACTCAAGAATTTTCGCTAAACGCAGCGCCGACGAGAGCCCAAGTCACTGTTCACAGGGGATATTTTAATGTTAGAAAAAGCTAGTCACCTGGTATCAAGATATGAAAAATTTCACCACATGACACATACCGTTTTCCAGAAAAGTTCCACCGGAAGCATTCGCTTCCTATGTACCTTCATAAAAAATAATAATTAGCGCATCTAATTGCCACAAAAAGCCACTAATTAATAAACTTTATCATTCTTCCAACTGACTTTCCATCGAACTTCCCTTTCCCCAATAAATTCCAGTAATATTATGCGGGGCAACATAATTCGCATCATCCGTACTGACCAATTGTATCTGTCCCCCGTACTCATCAAATTGAAATGCAAACCGTTCATTTTTATAGTCAAAAAAGCTTAGTTTGATATACTCATCGCAATATACATCCACATCCTCTTTTAGGTATGGATACAAAAAATCCCCGGTCACATTCCTGCAATCGGAGCACCTTGACAATTCACACATGATTGATTATTGATTTGAGTCGTTTGCACGACGTTCGATTTCAGATTTGACCTCTTCGTTCCATAGGGCAAGACAATCTATCTCTTCATCACTCATCCTACCATTCGGGAGTTTTTCCAGAAGATAGGTTAGATAGTGATAGACCTTTACTCCATTTGGTATGTATTCGAAAAATGATACGCATGACAGATCCATGCGAGAGGTATATGGCTTAGATAAATGCATTCTAATTATAAAGTGGCTCACGCCACACCGGATGGGCGGCTTTGCCGCACAAAAATATTCAGTCTTCTTTCTACTGTTTAAACTGTTCCAGACAATATTTTTCTGCTAAGATTATAAATTCATCTGCAACAGAAATTTGTTGTTCTGATTCTTCTTTACTTGCAATATAAAAATCATCATAGTCACTTGCATGGCGAATTTCTTCTGCCTGCGCAATCTTTCTTCCAATTTCTCTTGGAAATACAGCTGTTTTTACATATTCCTTATTGAAATTCGCCACAGCATCTTTATGTCTTTTATATGCTTTACCACTAACAGCATGTACCGCATTAATTGCATGAAAGATAGCATAATACGCTCTGTTATTGGCTCCTTTATAATCTTCAATAGAAAATAATACTCTTGACGATTTCAAATCGTTCCGTGCTGTTTCAAGACGATACAACACCAGATCCCGCCTTGTACCAATTTCATGATTATGCTGCTCCATACAAAACAACTCCTTCTTTATGAATATTGGAATAAAATGGATAGTTCACAATCCATTTGTTAAAAATTGCTTCGCTTTTTGCAATAGGTTTGATATCCAGATCATAATCCATATTAAAATCATATGTCATATATGAGAGCTGTTGCGCATATGCCTTTAATTCCAGATCAGACATATCCACCAGAATCATAATGTCCACATCCGAATCCGGACGAAAATCCCCCCTTGCATAAGAACCATAAAGGATTATCTGGCGTACATGGACGCCGTAAATCTTCCTGACTTCTTCGACATACTGCTTAATTAAATCCTGCATAATCTTTGGCATACATCATCACCTCATTTTCTACTAATCATATTATTTATCGATTCACAAACCTTTCTTCTTGATTTTATTATAACCAGTTTACATCAGTTTCTCAATCAATATTTTTCAGGTATCAATTTTACTACTTTTTTGATAAAACAGTGTAATCAAAAACAACTTCTATTCTATCTCCTTGCACTAGAAAAAATTTATACCAACATATATTGAAGATTTTGAACAAATTCATTAAGCCTTATGTTATCAAAGCAATTTCCTTCATATACATGATTACACATCTCATCTATTTGGTTCGCAACTTCTTCATCCAAATGAAGATGAATTTCTTTTTTCATTATTGCAATTTTTTCCGCAACTTTCTTTAATTCACATCTGCAATATTCTCTATCTTCTTCTGTACACAACAGTTCACGAAGTTTGGAATACACCCATAATTCTTCTGCTATATCCCCTAGATAGTGAACATATGGATTATCCGTCTGACGTTTGATTTTCCAATCTCCACTAAAACATTCAAGCATATTTTCAGTTACGTCTATCGGATATGGTGTCAAGAGTGAAGTATCTGTAATCTCCTCCCCAGAAACAAGTGCTTGCTGTATCGCCTCAAAAAATCGTTTGGGAAACTTAATCGCATGTTGAAGAATGTCTCCATTTTCATCACATTGCAAAACCAACATGTAATCAAATGACGTCTCAGCAAATGCTATCGTTCTTAACATAAAATCCTGTATAACTTCTTCTCTTGTCATATCAAATGACCTAAGAATTATCGGATAATGTTTAAATACCGCCTCTTCATAGGCTTGATCAGGAAAAACAGCGTCATATTCCTGCTGCATTGCATCCAATGCGACATTCACATCTTCAATTTCTTTTGTGCAGACATCCCTATACCAATTTCTTATTTGATACTTGTCAAATGTCGGAGAAGCGTCATACTGCAAAAAGTACTGACAACACATATAAATTTCCAATATTTTTTGAGACTCCTGTCTGCATAAATTTGTATGTTTCGAAGCCATCTCCTCGTCTAACTCCATACCATCAAAAAACTTATGCATCTTTGGCAGTCCGGCTTTAGCTTGTTTCAAATTATACAAAGCCAATCTAACATCATTTTCATCTCTTTGGATCAAACCGGCAACCTGTCTCAGAAAATTTTGCATGCTATTAAAATAAGCTTGTTTAACTTCTAAAAACTTTTTCGGCGTCTCTACTTCTTCTTCGAATGGTCGATATTCTTTTGGATATGATAACGTACTGCACAACATCCTATCCATCTTTTTTCTTGTTTTGTCAAATTCAATTCCGGTACTGCCGGTCCTCTTTCCTGCCAAAGCTTTATACATGTATACCCCTATTTTATCCAGGCACTCATACATACATTTTCGAATCTGAAACCAATATTCAATCCATTCCGAAACTGAATCAAATTCATAATTACTCTGAATTGTTTTTATCCATAAAGACGTAAATTCTTTATGAAAAGCAATTACCAAATTTCTTCGCGGCATTTCTTTATGTGCATCATCCGGCATCCTATATGGCTGTAGCATGTCATATTTCGGCATAATTGCGTCCGAGCAATAGGTCTCATAAATCGGCAATGTCCTGCAAATATAATTTAATCGTGAAACACTTTCCTGATTTCCATTCTGCAATTCACTTGCTCTCAATACATATTCAACGTGAATAGCCGTCTCAGTTTCATCTACATATAATTTATGTGAAAACGTGGTTCGCTTAAGATAGCTCAAAATCATTTCAAGATTTTCGGATACAAATAAGCTATATATATCCCTGTTTCCGCAATAAGCTGTATACATTAATAAAGAAATTGTATCTATCGAATAGTTCTCTATACGTGTCCACAAATCTGTCAGATTGATATTCGAAGCCAAATTCATAGACGCATCCATATTATTAAACAGCCAATCTGCTATCATTGCATATGCGTCCAGGTCAGACACATTTTTCGTATTCACGTCCTTTAATTGCTTAAACAATCGCATACTTAAAATATATATATCTGTTTGCGTCATATCAATTACAGGAATACTTTCTTTCAGATTTAACAAATATTTAATATTCTCATTATTCGGCACTATTTCCTTTATTTGTTCCAGTGTCTTCACCGACTCATCTATTTCCCGAAACTGCACAAATGGGCACACTTCTGTTGCAATCAAAGATAAACCACCACGATTATTCGCTTCATTGAATAATTCTTCATTATTTCTAAAATATTGCATAACACTGCCGGAAAAAGTTCCCCTGATTGCTGACACAAAGCATTTTAAATCTTCAAGATTCCACCATTCATTAACCACATCCGAATAAAAACTTTCCTTATCAAACGAAAATTCAGGATAATGAGAAAAAAGTACAGAAAAATCCTGTAAATCAGCTAGTTTTGTAATATTGTAAGCCGTTTTCTCCAATGGGTAATACTCATGTAAATATTCTACAATATGTCGTGAGCGAACCGGATGTAATCCTTCAATATAATCCCCATCCTGACTTATATGAACCAAAAATTCATCTGCCATGCTTTTTAAGATTTGTCCAATATCATAACCCGTTCTCGGAGCCAAACTTCGCAACAGCTTTTTTGTCGGTAATTGAATACCGCATACATCCGCAAAGCAAACCTGTCTTAACAATTCGAACTTAATGCTTCCGGTCTCATTTCTTCCTATTTCACACATTTGTGATGAAATACGTTCGGCAATCATTTCACCATGCGTTAACAGATACACATATTCTATCAGTAATTTCTTGTCCGCTATCTGGTTCCATGCATGTTTCCACTCCTTTATCTTTGGATGTATATGTCCTGCCTGCTGCAAGGTGTTAAAAATAGCAGCCGCTTCTTCTTTAGAAAGCATTGGCTTTATGATATTCATGGAATGTATATTACTTAAATCACCAGCATAATTATACCAGTCGTTTTCTCGAGAAGTAATAAGAATTTTATAATTATATTTCACATCAGATTGCATTAACTGAACCAATTGATTCCACTCACTCAAATGCGCATCCAGATTATCTATTAAAATCAATGGTTTTTCACCCAGTCTGATTCTGGCATGAAAATATTCCACAATATGCCTCAGCGTTCCTCTATCACTGCAATTAATAAGCTGATACGGTGTATATTCGTTTTGCAAACAGTATTGTGTTTTCAGCGCTAAGGTTGTTTTTCCCTGGCCGCTTGACGACTTTATGACCGTCACCATATAATTATTTACTGATGTTCGTATATCCTTTTCAAGTAAAACTCGTGATACAGGCAGCCCCTTCACAATATCCATCGGTGTCGCTTTTTTACCTTCATAATAACTGGATTCTTGATCAGTTAATTCATTAAAAGTTACTTTTTCTATCCAGCCATGAGCCGGATTTTCTGCTCCCTTACTTATATCGAATTTAACCAATTCAATTTGATGTTTTAAATCATTTAATGATACGGCACTTCTTGTCTCCATCTTCTCAAAACAAAACATTTTGATACTATTGGCAAACAGTTTGATATTGTCTGTTGTAATATCATAATTTTCAATCAAAGCCACTTCAACACGTTCTGCCAATACTGCCTTTTTAATGTTTTCATAGGATATCTTCGAGATGAAATCATCAAAATCAAGCTGATGCCAATTCCACTGAGGATTTTCATTTTTTATCTCATCAACTGTGGCTTTCCAATATTGTAATTCGTCTGAATCCAATA
>CAKRCY010000051.1:0-15853 GCA_934309195.1 uncultured Dorea sp. | reverse complement strand
AAACAGGCTTCTTTCGATGCTATGTGGGGAGAACTGGATACAGGACGTGCTGATGTAGTTGCAAACTGCCTTGCAGTCAAAGAAGAAAGAACAGATAAATATAATGCAACAATTCCATACTATGGAGATTCACAGTGTATCATCGTAAATGATGATTCTGATTACAAGACATCTGATGATTTAAAAGGAAAGACTGTAGGATGTACAAATGGACAGGCTGCACAGACAATCATCGAAGACATGGCGAAAGAAAAAGGATTCACAGTAAAGCTTTATGAAGACAGTGCTGTAGGTATGAATGATCTGAAGCTTGGAAGAATTGATGCATATGCAAATACAACAACAAATGTAAATGCATTTACACATAACAATTCAGATGCAAAATTCCGTTTCTTTGATGAACAGCTTATGGCAAACAACGTGGCTTACTTCCTTCCAAAAACAGATGACGGTGAGAAACTGACAAAAGAATTAGATGATGTAATCCAGGATATGTTAGATGACGGAACAGTAGCAAAGATCACTGAAAAATGGATGTATGCTGATATGACAAAATTAATCCAGAAATAAGAAAAGTCAGGAAGATTAAAACGTATGGGAACAGAAACACAGTTGGTTAAGGTTGAACATTTATATAAAGAATTTGACGAAAATACAAAAGTATTAGAGGATATCAATCTGACGATCAATAAGAATGAAGTGATTGCTATTTTAGGACCTTCGGGAACCGGTAAGTCGACATTACTCAGATGTCTGAATTACCTGACAGTACCGACAAAAGGAAAAATAACAATCGGTGATGTAACCGTAGATGCAGAGAAGCATACAAAGAAGGATGTGATAGAACTTCGGAAACATTCTTCAATGGTATTCCAGAGTTACAATCTCTTCAAGAATAAGACTGCATTAGAGAATGTAATGGAAGCACTGACTGTCGTACAGAAAAAATCAAAGGCGGAAGCGGAAAAAATTGCATTAGAGTTGCTGGATAAAGTTGGAATGAGTGAAAGAAAGGACTTTTACCCATCGAAACTGTCCGGAGGACAACAGCAGAGAGTTGGGATTGCAAGAGCACTTGCAGTAAATCCGAATGTGGTATTATTTGATGAGCCGACATCGGCACTGGATCCGGAATTGGTAGGAGAAGTGTTGAACACGATCAAATCTCTTGCCGAAGAAGGAACGACAATGATTTTGGTTACGCATGAGATCGGATTTGCGAGAGAAGTAGCAAGCAGAATCCTTTTCATGGACGGAGGAAGAATTGCAGCCGATGGAACACCGGAAGAAATCATCGATCATCCAGAGAATCAAAGACTTCAGCAGTTCCTGAATTTTGTTAATCGTAAATAGAATGGCTGAAAGGTCTGCACAGGATTTGTGCAGGCCTTTTTTGAGGAGTTGGTACAATGAACAGTATAGATGATAAGATAAGACAAATTGCAAAAGAGACAGAACCGGAACTGATCCGCATCAGAAGAGAACTGCATCAGTATCCGGAGCTTGGAATCGACCTTCCAAAGACACACGAGATCATCAGCCGTGAATTACATAAGATCCCGGGGCTTAAGATAAGAGAACATGCTGCCGGTGGGTATGGTCTGATCGCAGAACTTCAGGGGAAGAAAGAGCATGGGAAAAATGTTCTGCTGCGGGCGGATATAGATGCGCTTCCACTGGAAGAAAAAGTGGAAAGCACTTACAAGTCCAGGCATGACGGACGTATGCATGCATGCGGACATGACGGACATGCGACATGGCTGATCGGTGCGGCAAAGATTCTGGCACAGCTGACAGATGAATTCGGTGGATGCATAAGATTCGCATTTCAGCCGGGGGAAGAAGTCGGACTTGGCGCGGATACGATGATAGAAGAAGATAAAGTACTGGAAGATCCGAAGATGGATATGGCATTTGCCGCACATGGATGGCCGTCTGTAGAGAGTGGTAAGATCGGAATCGTGAGACGCTATGCATTTGGCTGTGTGGGAGATTTTAAAGTCAGAATTATCGGAAAGAAGGGGCATGCATCATGGCCGGAGCAGACGATTGATCCGATTGCGGCAGCAAATGAGATCTACCAGCATATCCCGGCAATACTGACACGTACGATCAGTGGAACAGAGCCTAAGATCATGTCAGTTACTTATATGCAGGCAGGGGATGTGAATGTCAGAAATATTATTCCGCAGGACTGCGTATTTGGCGGAACGATGAGAGCCGTAAAAAGAGAAGTTCTGGAAAAAATGAAAACAGAACTGGAAAAAGAGATCAAAGGAATCTGCCAGGTATACGGAACTTCTTATCAGGCAGATATCAGGATTCACGGGGGAAGTGTAAAGAACGCTCCGGAATTATTAAATGGAGTGAAAAAGTCAGCGGCAGATGTACTAGGAAAGGAAAATGTTTACATCATAGAAGAGGACAATCTTGGCGGAGAGAATTTTGCAGAATATAGTTGTCGTGTTCCGGCAGTATATATGTTTATTGGAATTAAACCGGAAGAGAAAGAAGCAATTCCAGGTCTGCACAGTCCGGAATATCAGTTTGATGATACGGTACTGGCAGGAGCGGCTGCTGCATTTGCAAATATTGCGATTCACGGCTGTATGGGAGAACTGGAAGAAAATTAAAAAGAACAGGAGAGGTATCAGAATGGAAAAGCTGGTTTATGTAGATCGAAGAAATACAAACTGTAATAAATGGGACGGACAGCAGAAAATGTTCGGAGAAGAAGGACTTCATGCAATGTGGGTGGCAGATATGGACTTCCGGGTACCGGAGTGTGTAATCAACGCACTCAGGGAATATGTGGAATCAGGTGTATATGGATATTATAAGATTCCGGATGCTTATTATCAGGCATTCATTGACTGGGAAAGAGAGCATCACGGATATGAAGTGAAAAAAGAATGGGTCCGTTTTTCTCCGGGAGTCGTTGCGGGATTCCACTGGCTGTTGCAGATTCTGACAGAAGAAAATGATGCGGTAATTGTAAATACACCGGTATATTATCCATTTTTGGATGCAGTAAAGAACAATCACAGGACTTTAATCTGTTCCGATCTCAAGAATGAGAATGGAGAATATACGATTGATTTCGATGATTTTGAGAAAAAGATCACAGATCATCAGGTGAAATTATTTATTTTATGCTCGCCGCATAATCCGGCCGGAAGAGTATGGAAAAAAGAAGAGTTAAAGCGGCTTTTTGAAATCTGCAGAGCGCATCAGGTATATATCATATCTGATGAAATCCATCAGGATCTGGTATTCGGAGAAAATAAGCATATACCATCTTTATCAGTCGGAGAGTATGACGATATTATGGTATCTGTCGTGGCAGCATCGAAGACATTCAATATTGCGGGGGCACAGAATTCTATGGTGATCATTCCGGATAAAAAACTTCAGGAAAAGTGGGATGCTTATGTAAAAGGCAACAGAGTATTGGGAGGAAATGCTTTTGGTTATGTTGCAGCTCAGGCTGCATATGCAGGAGGTAATGAATGGCTGACACTGGTACTGGATCAGATTGAAGAGAATTATCACTACCTGAAAGCAGAACTTGCAGAAAAACTTCCGGAGGCGGTTGTAACTCCGTTGGAAGGAACATATCTGTGCTGGATCGATCTTGAAGCATATGTAAGAGCAGATGAGATGAAAGAAGTAATCCAGAAGAAATGCCGCCTGGCCGTTGATTTCGGTGACTGGTTCGGCGGAGAACGCTTTGGTACGTTTATAAGAATGAATCTTGCGACATCAAAAGAGAATGTAGAGATTGGTGTCGGGGCACTGATTAAGAATTTAATGAGAAAATAGTTATAGAAATTATCAATAAGACGAAATCACTGACATATGATTTTCTATTTGACAGAAATAATTTTCTACGAGAAAATATCTGTATATGGAGTGAAAGAGATATGTACGAGATTGATGTCTGTTATAAAATAATTTTTGAAGCAATGCTGGAAAAACCGGCATTAAAAAGTATTGCTGAAAAGATAAATGAATATACGGGTGCGAAGATCATATTTGTGTCAGGGGCGGGAAAGATCCTGGCATATTCGCATACCTTCGAACAGGATAGCAGCGAATCTGTCAAATGGAGTCATGTCACATTTTCGGAATATGAGAAGTTCCGTCAGAGAGAGGCTGCAGGAGCGTATCAGATTGCTGTGAAACCGGTTGAAATACCGGGAAGGCCAGACGGATATGTAGTCGTTTTGTTTTTTGAGAAGGAGTTCCGGCAGTTTTTTGAAGAGCTGGGAAGTGTGATCGGGAAGGCAGTAAAGCATTATTTCGCAGAAGCAGAGAAAGAGTTGCTGGTTGTACAGCCGATGCGCGAAGCGCTGCTTGCCTGGAGTTTGTTCCATGGGAAGACAGAAGGAATACGGAAGACAGAAGAGATATGGACCGGACAGTATATAGAAGTGCTGATATTAAAAAAAGATCTTCAGGGGAAACTGGTTTCGCAGATAAAAGCAATATGGGACAGTTATTGTGTCTGTGAAGAAACAGACAGGGTCCTGATATTATTTTTTGGATTAAGGGCAAAAAATACGGAAGAAATTTACCGGAAGTTTACGGAAAAAGGAATAAGATGCAGCATCAGTGAACCATTTGGGAAATTAGACAGATGCGCGGTAAAGTATAAGTTGTTAAACCGTATGGCCATGGTGAGCGGACTGGAAAATGATCCGGTTATGAAACGGGAAAATGAATGGTCGGTACAGGGACTTTACACATATACAACACCGCTCTTTAAAGAAGCGGGATTAAGTGATTACCGATTATTACGGCTGCTTCAGGAAGACCGAGAGAATAATACGGATCTCTACTATACATTAAAGGTATATTTGATGAATGAAAATAATGTAACAATGGCAGCAGACAGCCTTCATATTCACAGAAATACATTGGTCTACCGGTTAAAGCAGATCAGGGAATGTATAGAAGCTGATATCAATGATAATGAAACAGCAAGGGAACTGCTGGCATTTATGATGATGTATGATATATCGAGACAAGATGAGAAAAGGCAGAAGTAAGGAGAGCATATATGAAACTGGTGCAGGATTTACCAGAGGTATTTGAAGAGTTTGGAGAAAAAAAGAGAGAAGCATTTCTGGAAATAAAAGAATATAAGGATAAGGGAATTCCGGTTATAGGGATGTATTGTGCCTATTTCCCGACAGAACTTGCGATGGCGGTGGGAGCAATTCCGGTAGGACTTTGTTCTTTTTCCAATGAGACGATCACAGCGGCGGAACGGGATCTGCCGAAAAGTATGTGTCCGCTGGTAAAATCCAGTTATGGATTTGCGATTAGTGACAGATGTCCGTTTTTTCATTTTGCTGATCTTGTGATCGGAGAAACGACCTGTGACGGAAAAAAGAAGATGTACGAGCTGATGGCTGAATTCAAACCGGTCCATGTAATGGAACTTCCGAACAGTCAATCCGAAAGAGGACTCGCTTTCTGGAAAAGCGAGATTATTCGTACAAAAGAATATCTGGAAGAATTTTTTCATATAGTGATTACGGAAGAGATGATCCGTGATGCAGTACATTTAAATAACGAGATTCGTACCTCGTTGAATAACCTTTGCGAATTGATGAAACTGGATCCGGCTCCTGTAAAGGGGGAAGATATCCAGAAGATGGTGCAGGGAAGTAAATATCGATTCGATTTTGCAACGACTCCGGGAGTGGTGAAAGAAGTAATCAATAAGATTATGACAGAATACAGTTATGGAAAACATTTGGAAAAACGCCCAAGAATATTGGTGACTGGGTGTCCGATTGGCGGTGACAGTCTGAAAGTGATTCGTGCGATAGAAGATAATGGCGGAGTTGTTGTGGCGATTGAAAACTGCAGTGGTGTGCGGACATTGGGAAACCCGGTAGAGGAAGATTGCGAAGATATCTATGAGGCCATTGCCAGAAAATATCTTTCAACAGGATGCTCAATTATGACACCGAATGATAACCGGATTGATTTGATTGGTGAGATCATTGATGAATACCATGTAGATGGAGTGGTCGAGATGATATTGACCGGATGTCATGCAACAGGGGCAGAGTCGGTTTATATCAGAAAATTTGTGACAGATGAGAAACATCTGCCATATATTGCCATTGATACGGATTATTCTACTGCAGATCAGGGGCAGATTGCTACCAGACTGACAGCATTTTTGGAGATGATTCAGCCGGGGACAGAAAAACGCATAGATATCAATTATTGTTATAAGATTGTACTGGCGGGATTAACGGAGCAAAAGCCAGGAAAAGAAATTTTGGAAGAGATATGGAAATATACGAATATTCCGGTAGGCATAAAGGCCGGTGAACAAGAAGCAGAAGAATGGATCGGAATTAGCAGGGAAGAAGCAGAGCAGGAAAATAAAAAAAGAATGGAATATAAGCTGTCAGAGAAGAATGGTGTTGTAATGGCAGTTGTTCCAGATGGGGTCAGTAAAGAAAATGTAGAAGAACTGCTGGAGCTTTTGGCAAAAACTTATCATATGAGAGCCAATAGCCGCGAGACAGAAGAGAAAGAAATTCCAGATTATATGTGGGTTATGGCAGAAGAATCAAAAGATCTTATACATATCGGACAAGATATTGCAAAACATATCGGAGAGAAAAAAATAATAGCAGGACTGAAATTGCGGCAGATGCAGGATAACGAATTATTCCTGTCAGGAATGGAAGGAAAAGAAGCCAGAAACTGTGTGATTGATATATGCCGGAAATCTATGGCAGATGCAGATGGAAAAGTAATAATTGGAAATGGTTTTTCAGACTGCGAGAAAAAAGAAGAGAACAGGCAGCTTCAGTGGCAGGTGATGAATATAGCTTCAAGGCAGAAACAGAAAGAACAGGTAATGCTTGTAGAGAATTATTACCATGAACTTGCAATCGACTGTATCAGTGAAAATCTGGGACAGGAAAAAGTATATCTGGAAGAATTAGAGATTCTGAAAGAGGAGGATCAGAAAAAGGGAAAAGAACTTTATGAGACATTATACTGGTATCTCAGGATGAAACGAAATGTTGCACAGACGGCCGCAAGACTTAGGATTCACCGGAATACTTTGTTGCCAAGAATTGCACGGATCAATGAAATGTTGGATCTGGATGAAAAAGACGGAATGGAATGTGAAAGAATTCTGCTGGCAATGGAAATAGAAAAATTAAAAAATGGCTGATACATAGTGTATTGGTCATTTTTTTAGTTATGTTTAAAGTTTTTCTGCTAGAATAAAGGAAAAGCATGTAAAGGATGTGAAGACAGATGAAATTATTACTGGCAGAAGACGAGCAGTCTTTATCTAAAGCATTGACGGCGATACTGGAACACAATGGTTATACAGTGGATGCGGTGTATGATGGTATAGAAGCACTGGAGTATCTGGAGATGGGAGAATATGATGGTGTAATTCTGGATATTATGATGCCAAGGATGGATGGCATGACTGCACTTCAGAAGATTCGGGAAAAAGGCAATCAGGTTCCAATTTTGATGCTGACTGCAAAATCAGAAGTTGATGACAAAGTTGCCGGACTGGATAACGGAGCAAATGACTATCTGACCAAACCATTTGCGAGTAAGGAGCTTCTGGCAAGAATCCGGGCAATGACAAGAACACAGACCGCAGCAATTACAAGTACGTTGCAGTTTGGGAACATTTCTTTAGATCAGGCAACAAAAGAATTGTCATCGCCATCGGGAAATTTCCATCTGGCAAATAAAGAATTCCAGGTGATGGAACTTCTGATAAGTAATCCGAAGAATGTGATCCCGACAGAACGTATTATGGAAAAAGTTTGGGGGTATGACAGTAACGCTGAACTGAATGTGGTCTGGGCATATATTTCCTATCTGAGAAAGAAGCTGACTGCATTAAATGCAGATATTCAGATCAAAGCAACCAGAAATACAGGGTATTCACTGGAGGTTAAACAATGATAAAGAAATTCAGGATACGTTTTATTGCAGCTGCGATGGCATCTATTTTTCTGGTATTATCGGTGATCCTCGGTGTAATGAATATAGTGAATTACAGACGGGTAGTTCAGGAAGCGGATAACACACTGAAGATTCTGGTTGATAATGACGGAACATTTCCGGAACAGCAGCCGGGAGACAATCCGGCTAAAAAAGCGGAAGAAGCGGATGTGAAAACAGAAGATCCTCCGGATAAGCCGGATGGAGAGAATGAAAATGCCGGAAAGCAGGACAAACCGGGAATGTCACCGGAACTTCCGTTTGAATCCAGATATTTTTCCGTTGTGCTGGATGAAGATAATAAAAAAGTGTCTGTAGATACCGGAAAGATTGCTGCAGTCAATAAAAAGACAGCTGTAAAATATGCGAAAAAAGTTGCAGAAAAATCAAAAACATCAGGATTCTATTCCGGTTACCGTTATCAGATCAAAGAGAAAGACGGGGAAAAACTGATTGTGTTCCTGGATACGGGAAGAAATCTTGGAACATTTTATTCATTTCTTGGAACAAGTATTGCGGCGTCATTAGGAGGAATGCTGGCGGTTCTGATTCTGGTTATTGTATTATCAAAGCGGATCGTCAAACCAGTGATCGAAAGCTATGAAAAGCAGAAACGCTTTATTACCGATGCCGGTCATGAGATTAAGACACCGCTGACTGTAATTGATGCAGATGCAGAAGTTCTGGAGATGGATTGTGGTGACAACGAATGGCTGAAAGACATTCGGAAGCAGACGGCGAAATTAAAAGATCTGACAAATAACCTGATCTATTTGTCCAGAATGGAGGAAAATCAGGACAATGTGGTCATGATCGATTTCCCAATCTCGGATATTGTAGAAGAGACGGCAGCGTCATTCCAGGCATTGGCTGTGACGCAGGAAAAGACATTTGACTGTGAGATCGAACCGATGCTGACCTGTTATGGGAATGAGCAGAATATTCAGCGGCTGTTGGAGATTCTGCTGGATAATGCTTTAAAGTATTCAAATCCGGGAGGAAATATTTCTGTTAAACTGAAAAAAAGTGGAAAGGGAATCAGTCTCAGTGTGTACAATACAGCAGAGCATGTATCGAAGGAAAATATTTCCCATATTTTCGAACGGTTTTACAGACTGGATGAATCGCGAAATTCTAAGACAGGCGGGTATGGAATCGGACTTTCCATTGCATATGCGATTGTGCAGGCACATAAAGGAAAGATCACAGCGGAGACAGAAGATGAGAAATCATTGAAGATTACAGTGCAGATATAACAAGTTGTAAATATAGAAAATAAGAAATATAGAAGGAACGGGGATGAGCAAGACCTCCTGGTTCAGGCGAAAGTCTGGATCAGGAGGTCTTTCCGTACCTGAGTATGCAAAAACAGGACACAGAAAAGTCACAATTTACTTAAAATCCTTTTAACTACATTTTAGGTTCAGTGGTTATACTTTGAGACATCAAAGGAAACAAAATAAATTCAGCAAGTAATGAAAGGATTGATAGAGTATGAAGAAAAATCATGTGGCAGTAGTATTAGGATTGGTAATGAGTGCTTCTTTACTGAGCGGATGTAGCTCAACATCTTCCAGTTCATCAGGTACACAGACAGATTCAGAAACGATTTACGGAGAAGTCAGTGAAGTCAGTGACGATGGGATTACGATAGAAGTTGGAACGATGAAGGAAAAGGCACAGGGGCAGCCGGGAGATCAGTCATCGGATGATAAGTCGGCATCCGACAGCAGTGATAGTTCGAAGAGTGACAGTACATCCGACACAGAATTCACAGATAATAAATCGACAGATAGCGAATCTTCTGATTCGAAGGATTCAAAGCAGGATGATGGAGAAGCTCCGTCTATGATAGATAAGACTGGAGAAGAGAAAGAAATTACAGTAAGTTCTGATACAGAGATCACAAAAGAAAATCCGGGAGGACCGGGACAGGGCGGTGAGGCCCCATCTGGCGGAGCCCCATCCGGCGGAGCCCCATCCGGCGAGGCACCATCCGGAGATAGCAATAATTCTTCTAACGAGCAGCCACCGGAGAAGCCGGCAGATGATAATAACAGTTCATCCGACAATCAGAGTTCATCAAATAATAATTCATCCGACAGCTCAGAAGAAGATATCAGCCTGTCAGACATTTCCGAAGGTGATATCGTATCCGTTACTTATGATGATGACGGAAATGTAGATAAGATTACGGTTCTTATGTCAGCAAATGGAGGAGGCATGGGAGGCGGCGGACAGCAGTCACAGTCCCCGGACAGCTATGATGCAGTCAAAGAATATACAGAAGATACAACAAAGTCAGATAAAACCGTTACGTCTGAGGGAACAGATGAAAATGCAATTCATGCATACGACGGTGCAGAAGTCAGTTTAAGTGGATATAACATTACACGTAAATCCTCTGACAGCCAGGGTGGGGACAATTCGAGCTTTTATGGTGTCGGTGCAGCGGTTCTGGAATCAGACGGTACACTGTATCTGAAAGATAGTACGATTGAGACAGATTCCAAGGGAGCAGCCGGAATATTTGCCTATAATGACGGTACCGTATATACAGCCGATACCAAGATTACAACGACACAGGATACATCCGGTGGTATTCATGTAGCAGGCGGTGGAAAACTGTATGCATGGGATATGGATGTCGAGACAAGCGGTGAATCCTCAGCAGCAATCCGAAGTGACAGAGGCGGCGGAGAAATGGTTGTAAATGGAGGAAGCTATACTTCCAATGGTACAGGATCTCCGGCAATCTACAGTACAGCAGACATAGCTGTGAACAAAGCAGATCTTACAGCCAATGGCTCAGAAGCTGTGTGTATCGAAGGTCTGAATTCCGTACACCTCTTTAACAGTAACCTGACCGGAAACATGAGTGACAATGAGCAGAATGACTGTACATGGAATGTTATCCTTTATCAGAGTATGTCAGGAGATTCCGAAGTAGGCAACAGTACATTCGAGATGGATGGCGGTACACTGACAGCTAAGAATGGCGGTATGTTCTATACAACGAATACAGAGTCAACGATCACACTTTCAGATGTAGATATCACTTATGCGGATGAGAATGATTTCTTCCTGAAATGTACCGGTAACAGCAATCAGAGAGGCTGGGGAACATCCGGCGATAATGGCGCGGATTGTCTGTTTACTGCAGTGAAACAGGATATGGAAGGTGACATTGTATGGGACAGCATCAGTCAGCTTGATTTCTATATGACAGACGGAAGTACCTTAAAAGGAGCTGTAACAGACGATGAGTCCAATGCAGGTGACGGATATTGCAATATGTATATTGAAAAAGGATCTACATGGACGGTTACGGGTGACAGTACACTGACAAGTCTGCAGAATGCAGGAACAATTGAAGACGAAAGCGGCAAGACTGTAACGATCAAAGGCACAGACGGAACCGTATATGTAGAGGGTGACAGCGAGTATACTGTAACCGTTGGCTCTTATAAAAATTCAGCAGATGTATCAGGAGCATCCAAGACATCCAGCTGGTCTGATTATAAGGTAACACGTCCATCCAGCCTGAAAAATTAGTATAAGACTAGAATAAATATAGGAGCAGATCATGAAAAATCGTTTTCACAGACTAAAAGAGATATTTAACAATAAAACAGGAGCAAAAATTAAACACAAAAAAGTATTCTGGGGAAGTATTGCAGGATGTACCGGACTGGCGTTTATTCTGGCAGGGGGATTCTTTCTTCAGACGAAAGGAGCATCAAAAGATCAGGCAGAGACGACGGTTCAATCAGCAGAGGCTAAGACCGGAACAATCACTACAACCGTGGAAGGAACCGGAAGTGTTTCCAATGGAGCCGCTACAGATGTAATGGTTCCTGCGGGAATCAAGGTGAAAGAAGTACTGGTAGAAAGCGGGGATACCGTAGAAGAAGGACAGGTGCTGGCGACATTGGATGAAGCCTCTATTGCCAGTGAACTTCTGGAGGTAAAGGAAAATATGGAATCTGTGGAAGAGGAGATTGATGATCTTTCCAGTGATGCACAGACAGCAGGAACAACGGAGTATCTGAAATCAAAAGTGTTAAATGGGGAACTGGAAGAACTCAAGGAAGCTGAAACGACACTTACCAGTTTACTGGAAACACAGACGATCACTGCGACATGTGCAGGAACCGTAAGCAGTATTAATGTGGAAGCAGATACAGAGATTACAAAAAGTTCCGGTTCATCAGGAAGCAGTAGTTCGGGAAGTAGTAATACAGGAAGCAGTTCAGGAAGTTCGGCATCTGCAGGGACGACCGGCGTGAGTACGGGAGCGGCAGACAGTACAAGTAACAGCAGCTCAGAAAGTACATCAACTTCAGGAGAGACGGATACATCGACGACCGGTTCTTACAGTCTGATGTTCTTAAGTGCCCAGACAGGAAGCAGTGCAGTGTATACGACAACTGCTGCAGATAACACATCTACACAGTCTTCACAGAGTTCGAAGGGAACTGCTGTACAGACTGCTGAAGGAAGTACGACAGATACCACAGAAAAGATTACGTCGGTAGATCTGGATGTAACTGCACCAAAGACCAGTGCAAAACCACAGGATACGATCGAAGAGAATGACCAGTACACGGGAACAATCAGCTGGAATTGTTCTTCAGATACATTTGAAGCAGGGACCAGTTATACTGCGGATATCAGATTGACAGCAAAAGACGGCTATGTATTTTCAGCAAAAATACTGCCAGAGATTAAAGGTGCGGATGTGACCTTTGAAGTGACGGAGAACGATGCCGGTCAGAGTGTATTGCGGATCAAGGCGAAATTCTCAAAGACGAATAGAAAGACAGAAAATAGTAACAATAGCAACAATAACAGTAACAATAATAACAGCAGCAGCGGCGGCGACAGTGGAAATGCATCCGGAAGCAGCGGATTATCAGAAACAACAGGCAGCGGATCCGGGACAACAGGAAATATATCAGGCGTAACAGGGAATGCAACAGGTGAAAGTGGAAATGAATCCGGGACATCAGGAAGTACTGCAACATCGCAGTACAGTGCATACAAGACAGCGGCATTTTCCATTGCAAGTAATGATAAAGCAACAGTATCCATCAATGTAGATGAACTGGATATCACCTCGGTTAAGACCGGGCAGACAGCAAAAATTACATTGGATGCTATCGAAGGAGAAGAATATGAAGGTACGATCACGAGTGTATCGTCAGAAGCTTCCAGTGGAAGCAGCAGTGCAAAATATCCGGTAGAGATCACATTTGACAAGACGGATGATATGCGTATAGGAATGACTGCCTCGGCATCGATCAGTATTGATGAAGCTAAAGATGCGGTCCTGATCCCGGTGGATGCCCTTCAGGAAAAAGGAGGAAAGACATTTGTTTACACCCAAAAGGACAGTGATGGGAATCTAAGCGGGGAAGTAGAAGTTGAGACAGGTCTTTCAAACGGAAATAAGGTCGAGATTACCAGTGGATTAGAATCCGGGGATACTGTATATTACCTGAAGACGACAAGTTCCTCTGGCAGTAATTCACAGCAGGATATGCAAGGAGGTCCAGGTGGAAACGGAGGAGAAGCCCCATCTGATAAGGGTGGCAGCGGTGGCCCCGGCGGGGACGGAGGAGAAGCCCCATCTGATATGGGTGGCAGCGGCGGTCCTGGCGGACAGAGTGGAAACAGTTCGAATTAAAGTTCGGATTGGTTGAATAAAAGTAGACCGGTGATATAGGAACAGAAAGAAAACAGACAGGAGAGTATATGATTATATTAGAAGATGTATCAAAAATATATCAGATCGGCGGTTGCGAAGTCCGAGCACTGGATCATGCCAGTATCCACATAAAAGAAGGCGAATTTGTCAGTATCATCGGACCATCCGGGAGCGGGAAGTCCACGATGATGAATATCATTGGCTGTCTGGATACGGCAGACAGCGGGCAGTATCGTCTGGATGGTCAGCCGATAGAATCGTATTCGGAAAAAGAACTGGCAAGAATCCGAAATCAGAAGATAGGATTTATCTTTCAAAGCTTTAATCTGATCGGAAATCTGACGGCAGAAGAAAATGTAGAGCTGCCGCTCATATACCAGAAAATACCGAAAAATGAAAGAAAAGAAAGGGTAGAGGCGGCACTAAAGCGTGTCCGCCTTTCCGGCAGAAATAAGCATAAGCCGGGAGAACTTTCCGGAGGGCAGCAGCAGAGGGTGGCAATCGCAAGAGCGATAGCATCGAAGCCGTCAATATTTCTTGCAGATGAGCCGACCGGAAATCTGGATTCTGAGACAGGAAAGGAAATTATGTCTTTATTTCATGAGCTGCATGAACAGGGGCATACGATCGTGCTGATCACGCATGATGATTCGGTGGCAAAACAGGCAGTGAGAAGCATTCATATATTAGACGGGAAACTGTCGGAGGTGACATTATGATCAGACAGAGCATGAAGATGGCATGGAAGTCCATTATATCGAATAAGATGCGTTCCTTTCTTACCATGCTTGGCATTATTATCGGAGTTATGTCACTGGTAGTACTGGTGTCGATGGCAGGCGGAACCAGTGAATCGGTTAGTAATCAGATTGCAAGCATGGGGAGTAATATGCTGACTGTCACTATTAAAGATGACAAAGGAACACCGATGAAGCTGGAAGATGTGGAGAAACTGACGAAGAAAAAAGCAATCGCAGAGGCAGCACCTGTGGCACAGAGCAGTGTGACAGCGGCAAGTACGTATTCCGATGAAACGGCCACGATCTATGGAACAACAGGTTCGTATGCGGATATTCAGGAACTGGAAATTTATGAAGGACGTTTTCTTAAGATGACGGATGTAGAAAATCACACGAATGTGGCAGTGGTCAATGCAGGACTTGCGATCAATGTCATGGGAAGAATGGATGTAGTTGGGGAGACGATCAGTCTGGATGGTATCGATTATCAGATCATCGGAGTGCTCGCAGCTGATGCGAATGATACGACAACAACAGAGAATTATGAAGCATATATCCCTTATACATCTTTGATCCGTCTGACGGATGATGTATCGTCAGATATCTCAGGTTTCTGTGTATCGGCAGCCAGTGAAAAATCTCTGGATGATGCAGAAGAGGCGGTCACGGACGCAATGATGGAACGATTTGAACAGGATGAAGATGCATTTACTGTGATCAACCAGTCCACCGTTATGGAAACAATGGAAAGTGTAAACCAGACAATGCAGCTGATGCTTGGAGGAATCGCAGCAATCTCGCTCCTGGTAGGTGGAATTGGTATCATGAATATCATGCTGGTATCCGTAACCGAACGAACCAGGGAAATCGGTATCCGTAAAGCCATCGGTGCCGGGCGGGGTGTGATCATGATGCAGTTTCTGATCGAGGCATTGATGCTTAGTCTGATCGGATGTGGGCTTGGAATCTTATTCTCATGGATCACGATCCTGCTCATATCAAACGTTGGAGATGCGGATGCAACGTATCAGATGTCGATGAAGGTAGTGTGGATCGCAGTGGCATTCTCGATATTCATCGGAGTGGTATTTGGAATCTATCCGGCGAATAAGGCGGCAAGGAAGAAGCCGGTGGATGCGCTTCGGTATGCGGGGTAGATTAAATTGGGATTTAATTTATTAACTGAGAAGCGGCCTCTCAGTCCTTGAAGGAAACAATAGATAAGGCTTCTTGTTCAGGTTCCATACCATAAGAAACACTAAGAGAGTCAGAATCACCTAAAAGCAAAGGAACTACGCTCAAACTCGGCGTTCGCCTCAAACACGTTCGCTTCGTTCCTTTAACGGTGCTTCTGACTCTCTAACCGTTTCTAATGGCATTCCACATT
>CAKRCY010000050.1:0-15979 GCA_934309195.1 uncultured Dorea sp. | reverse complement strand
GTTCCAGTGAATGTGAAAGAGGCGTTGGTAATTCTTAAGGGGCAAAATTCTGCGTTAGGTTTTCAAAATTTGACTGTTTGAGGCGTATGCCGAGTTTCAAATTTTGAAAGCCTGCTTTTAGCAGAATTTTGCCCCTTTAGAATTGACCCGCCGATGGAACCTGAACAGGAACGCCTTTCCAAGCTTTATTCCGGTTCGGGTATCCACAGCCTTTCTGAATTAAATCCCAAAACAATTTGAAGAAAAAGCTTGCATAATATGCAGTAAGGATGTATAATTATGCAAGTTCATGATTTACAACACAAAAGTAAATATATGGATTTTTGAAAAAACAATCCCATCAAACTAGACAATCACAGGAATTTGGGGTACTATAAAACGAACAATAATTTATAAAAATTCAATATCGGAAAGGATGTTATATAGATGATTAAAGTTGGAATTATTGGAGCGACCGGATATGCCGGGGGAGAACTGGTAAGAATCCTTACCGGACACAAAGACGCAGAAATCGTATGGTACGGCTCCAGAAGTTATATAGATAAAAAATACGCAGACGTATACCAGAATATGTTCCAGATTGTGGATGCAGCATGTCTGGATGATAATATGGAAGAACTTGCAAAACAGGCAGATGTGATCTTCACAGCAACGCCGCAGGGCTTCTGTGCATCGATGATGAATGATAAAATTTTAAGTGAGACAAAGATCATCGACTTAAGTGCAGATTATCGTATCAAAGACGTAGCTACCTATGAAAAATGGTACGGAATCGAGCATAAGAGTCCACAGTATATTGGAGAAGCAGTGTACGGGCTTTGTGAGATCAACAGAGAAGATGTAAAGAATGCAAGACTGGTAGCCAATCCGGGATGCTATACAACATGTTCCATCCTGACCGCCTATCCACTGGCAAAAGAAGGAATCATTGATATGAATACCCTGATCGTGGATGCAAAATCGGGGACATCCGGAGCAGGACGTGGTGCAAAAGTACCGAACCTTTTCTGTGAAGTAAATGAAAATATGAAAGCATACGGTGTTGCAAGCCACAGACATACACCGGAGATTGAGGAGCAGCTCGGATATGCATCCGGAGAGAAAGTGCTGATCAACTTCACACCACATCTGGTTCCGATGAACAGAGGAATCCTGGCAACGGAATATGCAACACTCAAAAAAGATGTAACATACGAAGAAGTGAAAGCAATCTATGATAAATATTATAAAGACGAGAAATTTGTCCGTGTTCTTGAAAAAGATGTTTGTCCGGAGACAAAATGGGTAGAAGGAAGTAACTATGTAGATATCAACTTCAAGATCGATCCAAGAACGAACCGCATCATCATGATGGGAGCGATCGACAACCTGGTAAAAGGTGCGGCAGGACAGGCAGTACAGAACATGAATCTGATGTTCGGACTTCCGGAGACAGAAGGTCTGGAACTTGTACCGATGTTCCCGTAGATTTACCGGAAAATACAGACAGAGGAGAAAAATAATACATATGAATATAAGAGTAATGACAATTGAAGATTTCGACCAGGTGCACGCACTGTGGATGAGCATCAAGGGATTCGGAATACGAAGTGTGGATGATTCAAAAGAAGGGATAAAACGTTTTTTAAAAAGAAATCCAACAACAAGCGTAGTTGCCGAAGAAGATGGGAAGATCGTCGGAGCAATCCTCTGTGGGCATGATGGAAGACGGGGCTGTCTGTATCATGTGTGCGTAGATGTGAATCACAGAATGAGGGGTATCGGAAAAGCCATGGTAGTATTTACGATGGAGGCACTGAAAAAAGAAGGCATCAACAAAGTATCCCTGATCGCATTCACACAGAACGATATCGGCAATGCATTCTGGAACGAAATAGGATGGACAAAGAGGGAAGATCTGAATTATTACGATTTTACACTGAATGAAGCAAATATCACAGCGTTTATCCAGTAAAGGAATTTATCATAACATAAGAGAATTAAGAAAGGTGGAAGAACAGATGAAACAGGTAAAAGGCGGAGTGACCGCAGCAAAAGGATTTGAAGCAGCAAGTACAGCAGCAGGAATCAAGTATAAAGACAGAACAGATATGGCACTGGTATACAGCCAGGTTCCATGCGTGGCAGCAGGAACATTTACAACAAATGTTGTGAAAGCGGCACCGGTAAAATGGGATCAGCAGGTCGTAAAGAGTGGTGCGAAAGCACAGGCGGTAGTTGTGAACTCCGGAATCGCCAACGCCTGCACCGGAGCAGAAGGATTTGGATATTGTAAAGATACGGCAGATGCAGCAGCCAAAGCACTGAATATTTCCGCAGATGGTGTCCTCATCGGTTCAACCGGAGTAATCGGAAAGCAGATTCCAATCGACAAACTGACAGCCGGAATCGAAGTACTGGCAGGTAAGAAGAATGATACACTGGAAAACGGTACAGAAGCAGCCAAAGCAATTATGACAACCGATACATTTCCGAAGGAACTGGCCGTTGCAATTGAAGTCGGAGGAAAGACTGTTACGGTCGGTGGTATGGCAAAAGGATCTGGAATGATCCATCCGAATATGTGCACGATGCTTGCATTTATTACAACAGATGCAGTGATCACAAAAGATGCACTTCAGAAAGCATTAAGTGAAGATGTCGGAGATACTTACAATATGATCTCTGTAGATGGAGATACTTCTACGAATGACTCGGTTGTATTACTGGCAAATGGTCTGGCAGAGAATCCGGAGATCACGTATGGAACAGAAGATTATAAGAAGTTTGCAGAAGCATTGCATACGATAAATGAATACCTTGCAAAGAAGATCGCCGGAGACGGAGAAGGTGCAACTGCATTATTCGAAGTGAAAGCAGTCGGATGCGAGAGTGTAGAGCAGGCTAAGACACTTGCAAAATCAATCGTATGTTCCAATCTTACAAAGACAGCAATCGCAGGACACGATGCAAACTGGGGAAGAATCCTCTGTGCAATGGGATATTCCGGAGCGCAGTTCGATCCTGAAAAAGTTGATCTGTTCTTCGAAAGCAAAGCAGGAAAGATTCAGATCATTGAAAATGGTACAGCTGTAGATTACAGTGAGGCAGAGGCAACAAAGATTCTGTCTGAGGCTGAAGTTACAGCAATTGCAGATGTGAAGATGGGTGACAAGACAGCAACTGCATGGGGATGTGACCTGACTCACGGATATATCGAGATCAATGCAGATTACAGAAGTTAGGAGATTGAAAGATGGAAAAAGCAATGCAGAAATATCTGGACAAAGCAGAAGTACTGATTGAAGCTCTTCCGTATATCCAGAGATTCAACCGTAAGATTATTGTAGTAAAATATGGCGGAAGCGCCATGGTAGACGAAGAACTGAAAGCAAGAGTCATTCAGGATGTTACGCTGCTGAAATTAGTCGGTTTCAAGCCGATCATTGTTCATGGCGGTGGTAAAGAAATCAGCAAATGGGTAGGAAAAGTCGGCATGGAGCCACATTTCATCAATGGGCTGCGTGTGACAGATGCAGAGACGATGGAACTTGCAGAGATGGTACTCGGTAAAGTGAATAAAAGTCTTGTTCAGCTGGTGGAGCAGCTCGGTGTAAGAGCCATTGGTATCAGTGGAAAAGACGGAGGACTCCTGAAAGTAGATAAGAAGCTGGCAGACGGTGAGGATATCGGATTTGTCGGAGATGTCAAAGAAGTGAATGCGGATATCATCTACGATCTTCTTGAGAAAGATTTCCTCCCGATTATCGCACCGATAGGTCTGGACGATGATTATAATACGTATAATATCAATGCGGATGATGCTGCATGTGCGATAGCAAAAGCAATCAATGCAGAGAAGCTTGCATTCCTGACAGATATTGAAGGAGTATACAAAGATCCAAAGGATCCGTCCACATTGATTTCTGAACTGAATGTATCTGACGGAAAGAAACTGATGGAAGAAGGCTATATCGGCGGAGGTATGCTTCCGAAGATACAGAACTGTATCGATGCGATTGAGAACGGAGTATCGAGAGTACATATTCTGGATGGAAGAATCCCACATTGTCTGCTTCTTGAAATCTTTACGAACAAAGGTATCGGAACTGCAATTAAAAATGATGTAGAAGAACGATATTATTATGGAGAATAAGTTATGAATGAATATATGAAAGAGACAAACGAAGCGCTATTACATACGTATAACCAGTTTCCGGTTGTATTAGAGCGCGGAGAAGGTGCTTATCTATATGATACAGAAGGGAAAAAATATCTGGATTTTGCAGCCGGATATGCAGTGTCTTCGCTGGGATATGCCAATGAGGAATTGAATGATGCGTTAAAGGAACAGATCGATAAGATTTTTCATACTTCTAATCTGTACTATAATACAGCTTGTGGAAAAGCAGCAGAAGATCTGAAACGTATTACAGGAATGGATCGTATCTTCTTCACCAACAGTGGAGGGGAAGCGGTAGAAGGAACTTTAAAAGCAGCAAGAAAATATGCATACAAAAAAGGAACAGGCCGGTATGAATTCATTGCGATGAAGGAATCTTTCCATGGAAGAAGTTTTGGAGCCGTATCTGTGACAGGACATGATGCGTATCGTGAACCATTCGAACCGCTTGTTCCGGGGGTATCATTTGCACAATACAATGATCTGGACAGTGTGAAAGCACTGGTGACAGACAAGACCTGTGCAATCATTCTGGAACCGTTACAGGGTGAGGGTGGAATCAATGCAGCCACAGAGGAATTCATGAAAGGAATACGGAAGCTCTGTGACGAAGAAGGAATCCTTATGATTTGTGATGAAGTACAGTGCGGCATGGGAAGAACAGGTTCTATGTTTGCATGGCAGGCTTATGACATCAAACCGGATATCATGTCTATGGCAAAAGCCATCGGAAGCGGAATTCCGGTCGGTGCATTTGCAATGACAGAGGAAGTTGCAAAATATTCACTGGAGCCTGGAGATCACGGTACAACTTACGGTGGAAATCCACTGGCTTGTACGGCAGTAAGCAAGACTATAGAGATATTTGAAAAGAAGCATCTGGTAGAACATGTGCAGAAAGTCGGTGCATATCTGACAAAAAAACTGGAAGAACTTGTGGAAGAATACGATACTGTAAAAGCGGTCAAAGGAAAAGGACTGATGCAGGGAATCCAGGTGACAAAACCTATATTTGAGATTACAGGAGCAGCTTTGAAAGAGGGCCTGCTGATCATCGGTGCCGGAAGCGATGTGATTCGTTTTGTACCACCGCTTATCATTGAAAATGAACAGGTGGATGAGATGATCCGGATATTAAAGAAGGCACTGTAAAAAGTAAAAAAGTAGAATATAAAAGCCGGTCATGGGACATATTATCTGCATAGGCAGGAGGTATGAAGATGACTGGTTTTTTGATTGCGCTTTTGTCGGGAGCGCTTATGAGTGTACAGGGAGTATTTAATACGCAGGTAACAAAGACAACCGGAATGTGGGTGAGTAACGGCTGGGTGCAGTTCAGTGCATTTCTGTTGTGTGCCGTTGCATGGCTTATCGCAGGAAGGGATTCTGTCAGCGCATTGTGGAAAGTGGAACCCAGATATGTATTACTTGGAGGCGTGATCGGTGCAGGGATTACATGGACTGTGATCAAGAGTATGGCGTCGCTGGGACCGGCGAAAGCAGCACTTCTGATCGTGATATCACAGTTGATCGTAGCATATGTGATCGAACTTCTCGGGTTGTTTGGAGTAGACAAAGAACCGCTGGAAATCCGCAAAATTATTGGTATGTCCATTGCCCTGATTGGTGTTGCAATTTTTCAATGGAAATAGTACAATTAATTCACTAGGCATATGCGGGGATTTACAGTTTCCGACAGACTGTAAAGGAGAAGTTATGCGTAGAAAAAAACGACAGAACAAAATAACAGAAAAGAGAAAAATACAGAAAGAAATATGCCGGATACCACTGCTTTTTCTGGTATTGTTAAGTGTCATGTGTACAGCTGACCTGACTGGCTGCAGAGCTGGAAATCCGCAAGGACAGACGGAACTGGTTCCGTTGGATGAAAGTGATACGGATTCAGACAAACCAGGCACCGATATTGATTCCGAACAGAAAGATCAACAGACGGACCGGGAAAAACTGCAGATCTGTTATGTGCATATATGCGGCGCGGTAAAGCAGCCTGGAGTATACGAACTGACAGCAGACAGCCGTTTGTTTGAAGCCATTCAGATGGCGGGCGGGCTGACAGAAGAGGCGGCAGATCAGGTACTCAATCAGGCAGAACTGATCGAAGATGGTTCCAGAATATACGTTCCGACGAAAGAAGAAGTAAAAGCCGGTATGGATAATGGTGACACTTTGACGCAGAATGAGGACAATGCAGAAAAAGCCGGAAGTACGTCAGATGGAAAGGTTGATATCAATACGGCGGAAAAAAACGAATTGATGACACTTCCAGGAATCGGAGAAGCAAAGGCAGATGCGATCGTGCGTTACCGGGAAGAACATGGAACATTCCAGAAGATTGAAGATCTGATGGAAGTAGAAGGGATTAAAGAAGGCGTATTTCAAAAAGTAAAAGATCAAATTAAGGTTTGATAAGGAGTAGGAACATGGGCAAACGCATATTGGTTGTGGATGACGAAAAGCTGATAGTAAAAGGAATCCGGTTTAGTCTGGAACAGGATGGATACAGTGTGGACTGCGCATACGATGGGGAAGAGGCACTGAAACTGGCAAAAGAGAATGCATACGATATGATTCTGCTGGATGTCATGCTTCCAAAGCATGACGGTTTTGAAGTGTGTCAGCAGATCAGGGAATATTCGGATGTTCCGATCATCATGCTTACGGCTAAGGGTGATGATATGGATAAAATTCTGGGACTGGAATACGGTGCAGATGACTACATAACAAAGCCATTTAATATTCTGGAAGTCAAAGCAAGGATTAAAGCAATCATGCGCCGGATCAGTAAGCGTGATAAAAATCAGGAGAATGATAAAGTGATCATCAAAGGCGAGATGAAGATTGACTGTGAAAGCAGACGTGTGATCATCGGTGGAAAAGAGATTAATCTGACCGCCAAAGAGTTCGATCTTCTGGAATTACTTGCTATGAATCCAGGTAAGGTATACAGCAGAGAGAACCTTCTGAATATTGTATGGGGATATGAATATCCGGGTGATGCGAGAACTGTAGATGTACATATCCGAAGACTTCGTGAGAAGATAGAGACAAATCCAAGCGATCCAAAATATGTATATACGAAATGGGGAGTTGGTTATTATTTCAGGGGTTAAAAAATATCTAAAAAAGAATATATTCAGGAGCATGAAATTCAGGATCATTATGCTGATAGCACTGGCAGGAATCGTTCCGGTGCTAATCATGCGGGGGGTGTTCCTGAGCAGTTATGAAAAATGCGCAGTGAAGGTACGTACTGCGGAGATACAGAATCAATGTACCATTCTCAGTAACCAGTTGAGCAGTTCGGGATATCTCACAGGAGATATATCAGAAGTGATGCGGACGGAACTGGTCCAGTTATCGAATATCTATAGCGGCCGTGTGATGGTGATAGATGGAGCATTTAAGATCCAGGAAGATACTTATGATATGGACAAGGGCAAGACCATCGTATCCGGCAATGTAATCCGTTGTTTTCAAGACAAAGGAACCAGTGAGTATAACAGAAAAAACAGATATATAGAAGTGACTGCACCAATCATAGGAAAAGATGATGCAGTTGTAGGTGTTCTATTGGTAAGTGCACCGACAGATTCGGTGCTGGACAGTCTGGAAATATTAAGAAACAAGGCAGATGTAGTGGCACTTGCAACGATTCTGGTTATAATGATGATTGCAGTTCTGGCAGGAATAGCGATGCTGAAACCATTCAGACGTATTACAGAGTCTATCTCAGCGGTAACAGAAGGATATGATGATAACTACCTGCATGAGAACACATATACCGAAACGATAGAGCTGTCAGAGGCATTTAATAAGATGTCAGGACGCATGAAGACGCTGGACGATTCGAGAAATGAATTTGTATCCAATGTATCGCATGAATTGAAGACACCGCTGACATCCATGAAGGTCCTGGCGGATTCGCTGCTTCTGCAGGAGGATGCGCCGGTAGAGCTTTATAAAGAATTTATGGGAGATATGTCAGAAGAGATCGAACGCGAGAACAAGATCATTAATGATCTGTTATCGCTGGTGAAGATGGATAAAACAGCGAATAACGCCAACACCATGAACATAAAATCCGAAAATATGAATGAGCTGGTGGAAAAAATCTTAAAGAGACTGCGTCCGATCGCAGCAACAAGAAATATTGAACTGGTTTATGAAAGTATTCGCCCGGTCACAGCTGAAGTCGACGAGATGAAGATTTCGCTTGCAATTTCAAATCTGGTAGAAAATGCGATTAAATATAATAAGGATAATGGCTGGGTTCATGTGACTTTGAATGCGGATCATAAGAACTGTTATATTGAGGTGGCAGATTCCGGGATCGGTATTCCGGCAGAGGCACAGGAACATATATTTGAAAGATTCTATCGTGTGGATAAGTCCCATTCAAGGGAAATCGGCGGGACAGGACTTGGACTTGCAATCGCACGAAGCGCAGTGGTTATGCATCGCGGGGCGATCAAAGTATTCAGCCAGCCATCTGAGGGAACTACATTTACAGTCAGAATTCCGTTAAATTATGTGTCTTAGGCAGAAGGAGAATACGATGATAAAGAAAAAGATTTACTGGATCCTGATGCTTACTGCCATCTGTATTCTGGCGGTGACGGGATGCAAAAAAGAAAAAACAGCAGACTTCCATATCTATTATACAGATTCCGAGGGTGTGTCACTGGTTGAAAAAGGCATAAAGCCAAAGGGTAAAACACAGAAAGAACAGATAAATGAAATCCTGGATAAGATACAGAAGAATACGGACGATATTGATTACCGCAGTCCTTTTGTAAAAGGGGTAAAGGTGAAAAAATGGTCAGTAAAGGATGGAAAACTTATAGTAGATTTTAACAGGAATTATCAGAAACTGAGTGCGACGGAAGAGATCATGCTGCGTGCTGCGGTTGTTCAGTCTGTCGGACAGATTTCGGGAGTGGATGCTGTGTTATTCACGATCGACGGAGAATCATTGCAAGATATGAATGGGCAGGTGGTTGGTTATATGCAGCCATCGGATTTTGTGAAAAATACAGGGGCGAGTCTTCATTCCTATCAGAAAGAGACATTTTTGTTGTATTATGGTAATAAGCAGGGAGACCGTCTGGTAAAAGAAAAGGTCAGTATCCGGTATAACAGCAGCATATCAAGAGAAAAAGTGCTGGTAGAACAGCTGATCAAGGGACCATCGTCGGACAACGAGACGGCAGTGATCCCGGCAGAGACAAAGGTACTGAGTGTATCTGTAAAGGATCATACCTGTTATGTGAACCTGGATAAGGGATTTCTGGACACAACGAATGTGATGAATCCAGAGCTTCCGGTCTATGCGATCGTGAATTCCATTATAGAAGGAAGCTCGATCGGCAGGGTACAGATACTGATCGATGGAAAAACAAATGTAAATTATATGGGGAAGATAAGTCTGGAAAAGCCGCTTTCCCGAAACCTGAATATTGTGGAAGGGGAGTAGTGCGTGAGAAACAGGCCGCTTCTTAGTGTCTGTCTGATCATTCTGTGTGTTCTGACTTCCTGTACACTGGTGGGAAAGGAACGGTTCGTAAAAGAGCTCCGCCCATCGCCGCTTGAGATCTGCACCACGGAAGATGAATCTGTCATCGTCTGTGGTGTGATTTACAGGCAGGAGCAAAAAGAAAATGGTCAGATGATTTATCTGAAACAGAATTCTGTTTATTCTATTTCTAACAAACATAAATTTCAAGAGTCAAAGATAATCGTTTATATTAATTCCAAAGAAAAACTACATATAGGAAACCAGATAAAAGTCCGGGGAAAAGTATCGTTTTATGAAAATGCGAGAAATCCGGGTAATTTTGATCAGAAGTTTTATTATCAGAAACAGGGAATCCATGGGAAAATCTACGGCAGCCAGATGCAGATCACCGATAAAAGCGTGGACGTTTTCCGGGAAAAGCTGGCAGTGTTCCGTGCCGGGTGGAAGGAACTGCTGGTGCGGGAAATGGGCGAACGGGAAGGAGGAATTCTTGCTGCGATACTTCTTGGGGAAAAGAGCGATATGGATCCGGAAATGAAAGAACTTTACCAGGTGAATGGGATTGGGCATATCCTGGCTATATCGGGATTGCATCTGTCGTTTGCCGGGCTTGGTGCCTACCGTTTATTCCGGCGGTTGACAGGTTCGTACAAAGCAGGAGGAATGGCAGGAGGAATACTGCTATTTCTGTATGTCTCAATGATCGGGATGACAGTCTCGGTACTCCGGGCATGGGTAATGTTCCTGTTCCGGGTCGGTGCGGATGTTACAGGGAGAAAATATGATATGCCGACGGCACTTTCTGTGGCAGCAGTAATCGCAGCCGGAAGTAATCCACTGTATCTTTATGATGGAGGCTTTTTGCTTTCATTCGGTGCATTGCTTGCAATCTGCACAGTGATACCGTTGGTGAAGGAAGAATCACAGCAGCCGTTACCGGTACGCATACTGGGACCGGGAATTGCCATGAATTGTGCGTTGTGGCCGGTGATTCTGTATTTCTTTTTCGAAGTGCCGTTATATAGTGTGCTGCTGAATCTTCTGGTGCTGCCGTTGATGCCGGTAATGTTATCCTGCGGAATGGCCGGCTCACTTGTGCGGATGGCAGGGGGAACATTCGGAACATGGATATTGAGGATCTGCAGCCGGATATTAAAACTCTATGACGGATGTTGTGTGTTACTCCTGAAATTTCCAATGGCGAGATGGATAGCGGGAAGACCGGAAAAATGGCGGTGTATAGTCTATTATCTTATGTTGTCAGGAATTATTCTGATATGGAAATATATGGACAGACAGCCGGTAAAAATCAGGAAAAAGTACATGGTCAGTCTGGTGCTTTATATTACTGCATGGCTGATACTGATATCAGGACCGCTGCTAAGAAGAGGAATGGAGGTGACAATGCTGGATATCGGTCAGGGAGACTGCATCTGTGTGCAGGGACCAGATCATCAGAATTATCTGATCGATGGTGGCAGCAGTGATGTGAAAGAGGTCGGGAAATACCGAATAGAACCATTTCTAAAATCCCGGGGCATTGCGCAACTTGATTATGTCTTTCTGTCTCATGGGGATCTGGATCATATGAATGGAATAGAAGAACTTCTGATGCGTCAGGATGTGGGAGTACGTATCAGGAATCTTGTAGTGCCGGGAAAACAGTACTGGGATGAAAGGATTCTTAAAATTATAACACTGGCAAAAATGTATGGCACAGATGTGAAGGTGATGGAATACGGAATGGAACTGACAAAAGGTGAAATGAAGTTTACATGTCTGGGACCGGATGGAAATCCGGATGATAAGAGTCATAATGTGACGGCCGGAAACGAATCCTCCATGATCCTGCATCTGGAATATGGTGAATTTGATATGTTGTTTACCGGAGATGTGGAAAAAGAAGGGGAAGAGAGGCTGACGGAGATCCTGGGCGTGATACAGGAAGAAAAGGGGATTACATGGGAAATACTAAAGACAGCGCATCATGGTTCGAAGAATTCTACAACGGAGACATTCCTTCAGACAGTTCATCCGCAGGATGCATGGATATCGGCAGGAAGAAAGAACCGTTACGGACATCCACATGACCAGACGCTGAAAAGACTTGAAAAATCGGGTGCAAAGATATATTCTACACAGAATAACGGAGCAGTTGCTGTGACGGTCAGGAAAAAAACTATGTGGATTCACGGTGGAAACAGTTGAACTTAAAGTCGGAATTCAGTATACTTTTAAGAGGTGAAAGAAGATGGGAGAGAGCCGATGAAAACTTTAAATGAAGACATAAAAACAGGAAATTTTAAGCCGGTATATCTCCTGTACGGAGAAGAGGCTTACCTGAAAAAACAATACAGAGACCGGATCACGAAAGCAATATTTCCGGACGGGGATACGGTGAATTATGCATATTATGAAGGAAAAGGAATCAATCCGGGAGAACTTATCGATCTTGCAGAGACAATGCCGTTTTTTGCCGACAGACGTCTGATCGTAATCGAAAATTCCGGATTCTTCAAAAATGCGTCACCGGAGCTTGCAGATTATATCAAGACAATGCCGGATACCGCCTGCTTTTTATTTGTGGAAAATGAAGCAGACAAGCGTGGAAAGATGTATAAGGCTGTTAAGAGTAAAGGACGCGTGGTAGAGATGGCACGTCAGGATGAGAAGACACTTTTATACTGGGTTGCAGGGAATGTAAAAAAAGAAGGATATAAGATCAAAGAACAGACGGCCAGGTATCTGTTGTCCACCACAGGGACAGATATGGAAAATCTGGAAAAAGAACTGGAAAAGCTGTTCTGCTACTGTATGGGAAAGGAAGAGATTGAAGTCCGGGATATCGAAGCAATCTGTACGACACAGATTACAAATAAAATCTTTGAGATGGTAGAAGCAGTGGCGGTACGGAATCAGAAGAAAGCACTGGATTATTATTATGACCTGCTGGCATTAAAGGAGCCGCCAATGCGCATATTATATCTGTTGACAAGGCAGTTTAAATTACTTCTGGAAGTCAAAGACCTGGCAGGAAAGCGCTATGACAAGGCTGCGATTGCAAAGACAGTCGGACTGCATCCGTTTGTTGCAGGAAAATATATGCAGCAATGCCGGACATTCGAGAAGAAAGAACTGAGAAGTATTTTGGAAGATGCAGTAGATACGGAAGAGATGGTCAAGACCGGCCGTTTGAATGATGTGATGAGCGTGGAACTTTTCATTGTAAAATACAGTGCTGCATGATAGAATTGATAAGATAAACGTGTAATAAGGAGAAGATATTAGTGTCAGGAATAGATCAGAGTAAAATTCGAAATTTTTGTATTATAGCACACATCGACCATGGTAAATCGACGCTGGCAGACCGTATCATTGAGATGACCGGTCTTCTCACCAGCCGTGAGATGCAGTCGCAGGTGCTGGACAATATGGAACTGGAAAGAGAACGTGGAATTACGATTAAAGCCCAGACGGTCAGAACAGTATACAAAGCAAAAGACGGGGAAGAATACATTTTCAACCTGATTGATACACCGGGACATGTCGATTTTAATTATGAAGTATCCAGGAGCCTGGCGGCATGTGACGGGGCAATTCTGGTGGTAGATGCCGCACAGGGAGTGGAAGCACAGACGCTTGCCAATGTATATCTTGCGCTGGATCATGACCTGGATGTAGTTCCGGTACTGAATAAGATAGACCTTCCGAGTGCAGATCCGCAGCGAGTGATAGAAGAGATTGAGGATGTGATCGGAATTGAAGCAGAAGATGCACCTCAGATTTCAGCAAAGACCGGACTGAATGTAGATCAGGTACTGGAAGAGATTGTGGCGAAAGTGCCTGCACCGACAGGAGATCCCAAAGCACCGCTTCAGGCTTTGATCTTCGATTCTCTGTATGATGCGTATAAAGGAGTTATTGTATTTTGCAGAATCAAAGAGGGAACCGTGAAAAAAGGGACACCGATCCTTATGATGGCGACAGGAGCGAAGGCAGAAGTCGTGGAAGTCGGTTATTTTGGAGCCGGACAGTTTATTCCATGTGAGGAACTGAGTGCCGGAATGGTTGGATATATCACGGCAAGCCTTAAGAATGTCAAAGATACCCGTGTGGGTGATACAGTGACCGATGCAGGAAGACCATGTGCAGAACCACTTCCGGGTTATAAAAAAGTCAATCCGATGGTATATTGCGGATTATATCCGGCAGACGGGGCAAAATACCCGGATCTGAGGGATGCATTGGAGAAATTGCAGTTAAATGATGCGTCACTTCAGTTTGAACCGGAGACTTCCATTGCGCTGGGATTTGGATTCCGCTGTGGATTCCTCGGACTTCTGCATCTGGAGATCATCCAGGAACGTCTGGAAAGAGAGTATAATCTGGATCTGGTAACGACTGCCCCGGGGGTTATCTACAAAGTGCACAAGACAAACGGAGATGTAATAGAACTTACGAACCCGTCAAATCTTCCGGATCCTTCTGAGATTGAATATATGGAAGAACCGATGGTCAAAGCAGAGATCATGGTGACATCAGAGTTTATTGGTGCGATTATGGATCTGTGTCAGGAACGTCGTGGTGTGTATGAGGGGATGGAATACATCGAGGAGACTCGTGCGGTATTGCATTATCAGCTTCCGCTTAATGAGATTATCTATGATTTCTTTGATGCATTGAAATCAAGATCCAGAGGTTATGCATCGTTTGATTATGAGATGGCGGGATATGTGAAGTCTGAACTGGTAAAACTGGATATACTGATCAACAAGGAAGAAGTCGATGCACTGTCATTTATCATTCATGCAGATACAGCTTATGAACGCGGAAGAAAAATGTGTGAGAAGCTAAAAGAAGAGATCCCGAGACAGTTGTTTGAGATTCCGATCCAGGCGGCAATCGGCAGCAAGATTATTGCACGTGAGACGGTCCGCGCGATGCGCAAAGACGTGCTTGCAAAATGTTACGGAGGAGATATCAGCCGTAAGAGAAAGCTTCTGGAAAAACAGAAAGAAGGGAAAAAACGTATGCGGCAGGTGGGCAGCGTAGAGATTCCTCAGAAAGCATTTATGAGTGTATTGAAGCTGGACGATAAATAATGAGACCATTAGAATTATATATCCACATACCATTTTGTGTAAAAAAATGCAGATACTGTGACTTCCTGTCTGCGCCGGCAACACCTGAGGCGAGACAGGAGTATGTCATGGGATTGTGTCAGAAGATCCGTTCGTATTATGATCTTGGAGGGATGTATCATGTGAGCAGTATATTTATCGGAGGAGGTACACCGTCCATTCTGGAGACACAGCAGATGAGGAGCATCTTCGATGCAATCCGTTCCACGTTTCCGGTTGATTCGGATGCGGAGATCACAGTAGAAGTGAATCCGGGAACGGTAGATAAGTTAAAATTGATGGCTTATCATAATATCGGAATCAATCGTCTGAGTATTGGCTTACAGTCAACGGATGATCAGGAATTGAAGATGCTTGGAAGAATTCATACATATCAGGATTTTCTGGATACGTATTTCCTGGCAAGAGAAGCAGGTTTTCAGAATATCAATGTAGACTTGATGTCCGGAATTCCGTTTCAGACACTGGGAGGATGGGAAGATACGATCAAAAGAGTTGCAGATCTTGCGCCGGAACATATCTCGGCATACAGTCTGATCATCGAAGAGGGAACACCGTTTTATGAAAAATACGGAGAAGGCGAACGTGCGGAGGCCAGAAGAAGAAGGGAACTTCCGGACGAAGATACGGAAAGACTGATGTATCAGTTTACAAAAAATATCCTGCAGAATTATGGGTATCACAGATATGAGATATCTAATTATGCAAAAGAAGGATACGAATGCCGGCATAATCTCGGCTACTGGAACCGTACGGAATATCTGGGAATCGGAACCGGAGCAGCGTCCCTGATCAACAACCAGCGCTTCGTAGAAGGTGGTGAAATTGAAGTTCTCACTCCTCAAAACCAGATGGAAGAATATATGTTCCTGGGACTTAGACGAATAAAAGGAATATCCAAAGCAGACTTTCGCCGGACATTTGGCAGAAGTGTTGAAAATGTATATGGAAAAGTACTGATCCATATGTATCAGAAACAGTTGCTGGAAGATACGGGAGACAATATCCGCCTTACGGAAAAAGGGATAGATGTGAGCAATTATGTTATGAGTGAGTTCCTGTTTTAAATTTAATTGGGATTTAATTCAGGAAGGCGTTGGATACCCGAACCGGAATAAAGCTTGGAAAGGCGTTCCTGTT
>CAKRCY010000049.1:0-16119 GCA_934309195.1 uncultured Dorea sp. | reverse complement strand
AATGCAAAAGAAGACACAGCGATCGCTCTTACAATGATCTCTGATGACAACATCTTCTGCGAAGTGAAGAAAGCATATGCAAAAGATATGGTGACTGGATTCATCAAACTGAATGGTATGACTGTCGGTGCAGTTGCTAACCGTTCGAAAGTATATAATGAAGAAGCTGAAGTGGAGGCTGAATTTGACGGCTCACTTTCTGCTGACGGAGCTGAAAAGGCTGCAGAATTCGTACAGTTCTGTGATGCATTCAACATCCCTGTACTGACTCTTACGAATGTAAGCGGATTTACAGCAAGTAAATACGATGAGAAACGTATTGCAAAATCAGCAGCAAAACTTACTTATGCATTTGCAGATGCAACAGTACCGAAGGTAAATGTTGTGATCGGTAAAGCATTCGGAAGCGCTTATGTGACAATGAACAGCAAAGCAGTCGGAGCAGATATGGTATATGCATGGCCGGATGCAGAGATCGGAATGATGGATGCAAACCAGGCAGCCAAGATCATGTATGCAGACGCTGATGCAGCTACCATCAGAGAGAAAGCAGCAGAATATAAGAATCTGCAGTCAAGCCCATTATCAGCAGCGAAAAGAGGATATGTGGATACGATCATCGAAGCAGCAGATACAAGAAAATATGTGATCGGCGCATTTGAGATGTTATTCACAAAAAGAGAGGATCGTCCGGCAAAGAAACACGGTACGGTTTAGAGAGGTGAGGCAAAGTGAAGAAAAAAATAAGCGTATTACTTTGTGTGCTTGTCGCAATGCTCTGCTTTACCGCTTGCGGAAGTAAGAAAGAAAATCTTCAGTATGATAAATCAACGATCACACAGGCAACAGATTTTCTGATCGAGTATTGCAACAGTGCAGATGCAGATACTATCGAACAGTGGAACAAGATGACGGATTTCCAGATCGAGTCTCAGTTGAATCAGGCAGGTGTTCCATTTACAAAAGATAGTTTCCTTGCAGCTCTGGATGCATGGCAGCAGGGAACAAAAGAGTGTGGGGAATATGTAAGCCACGGTGATTACAAATTCGAACCATCCTCTGATGAACTGAAAGTAACGACCAGTGCAAAATTCAAAGACCGTGATGCAGATATTACATTTGTTTTTGATGAGGACCTTTATCTGGACAGTACAACGATCGATGCACATTACAGCATCGGTGAGATCATGGAAAAAGCAGGACTGAATACAATCCTTGGAATGGGTACCGTATTCGTAATCCTGATCTTTATCTCAATTCTGATCTCCCTGTTCAAATACATTCCTGCACTTGAAGAAAAATTCAAGAACAAAGGAAAAGCAGAAAGCACGCAGGAAGCAGCTCCGGCTCCGGCAGCAGTTGCAGCACCTGTAGTAGAAGAAGCATCGAATGATGATGAACTGGCAGCAGTTATTTCCGCAGCGATCGCTGCTTATGAAGCAGAAGCCGGTGGAAGTACAGACGGCTTCGTAGTAAGAAGCATCAAGCGTCGTCCATCAAATAAGTGGCACGCATAATTAATTAGGAGGATGAATTCAATGAAAAATTATACAATCACAGTGAATGGCAATGTATATGATGTAACAGTAGAAGAAAACGGAGCAGGTACAGCACCAGTTGCAAGACCTGTAGCAGCACCGAAGGCAGCTCCTGCGGTCGCACCAGCAGCACCAAAGGCAGCACCTGCAGGTGGAGCAGGATCCATCGAAGTAAAAGCCGGAGCAGCAGGAAAGGTATTCAAGATCGAAGCAAATGTAGGTCAGGCTGTAAAGAAGGGTGATGCAGTTGTCATCATCGAGGCTATGAAGATGGAAATCCCAGTTGTAGCACCGGAAGACGGAACCGTTGCAAGCATTGATGTAGCAGTAGGCGATGCAATTGATTCAGGCGCTGTTCTTGCTACATTGAACTAACATCATTTGTATGGTGTTTATCTAACACGACTGGAGGTTAAAAAATGGAATATATAACGACAACATTAGGAAACCTCGTGCATCAGACGGCGTTTTTCAGTCTTACATGGGGCAATGTAGTCATGATCGCGGTTGCATGTGTTTTCCTTTATCTTGCAATCAAGCATGGATTCGAGCCTCTGCTTCTTGTTCCAATCGCATTCGGTATGTTACTGGTTAACATTTACCCGGACATTATGCTTCATGCAGAAGATGCAGCGAACGGAACAGGCGGACTGCTTTACTACTTCTATAAACTGGATGAGTGGTCAATCCTCCCGTCCCTGATCTTCATGGGTGTAGGAGCGATGACAGACTTCGGACCGCTGATCGCTAACCCTAAGAGCTTCCTTCTTGGTGCTTCTGCTCAGTTCGGTATCTTCGCAGCATACCTCGGAGCAATGGCTATGGGATTCTCTGATAAAGCGGCAGCAGCAATCTCGATCATTGGTGGAGCTGACGGACCTACCTCTATCTTCCTTGCAGGTAAGTTACAGCAGACAGCATTACTTGGACCAATCGCAGTAGCAGCATATTCTTATATGTCACTGGTGCCGATCATCCAGCCACCGATCATGAAGCTTCTGACAACAGAAAAAGAACGTAAGATTAAGATGGAACAGTTAAGACCTGTTTCCAAGCTTGAGAAGATCTTATTCCCGGTCATCGTTACGATCGTTGTGTGCGTGATCCTTCCTACAACAGCACCACTGGTTGGTATGTTAATGCTTGGTAACCTGTTCCGTGAGTCCGGAGTTGTAAGACAGTTAACAGAGACAGCTTCTAATGCACTGATGTACATCGTAGTTATCCTGCTGGGAACATCCGTAGGAGCAACAACAAGTGCCGAGGCATTCCTTAATATGGATACGATCAAGATCGTAATTCTCGGTCTGATCGCATTCGCATTCGGTACAGCTGCAGGTGTACTGTTCGGTAAACTGATGTGCGTTGCAACACATGGTAAGGTTAATCCACTGATTGGTTCTGCCGGTGTATCTGCAGTTCCAATGGCAGCCAGAGTATCACAGAAGGTCGGAGCTGAGGCAGACCCGACAAACTTCCTTCTGATGCATGCTATGGGACCAAACGTTGCGGGTGTTATCGGTACAGCCGTAGCTGCCGGAACATTCATGGCGATCTTTGGCGTAGGAATTTAAGCGATATATAATTAGGAGGAAATAAAATGGCAGATATAGCAAAAAAACCTGTAAAGATTACAGAAACGATCCTGCGTGATGCGCATCAGTCTCTGATCGCAACCCGTATGACAACAGAGCAGATGCTCCCGATCGTTGATAAGATGGACAAGGTTGGATATCATTCCGTAGAGTGCTGGGGTGGAGCTACCTTCGATGCATCTCTTCGTTTCTTAAAAGAAGATCCATGGGAAAGACTTCGTAAATTCCGTGATGGATTCAAGAATACAAAACTTCAGATGTTATTCCGTGGACAGAACATCTTAGGATACCGTCCATACGCAGATGACGTGGTAGAATATTTCGTACAGAAATCTGCTGCGAACGGAATCGACATCATCCGTATCTTTGACTGCTTAAATGATCTTCGTAACCTGAAGACAGCAGTAAAGGCTGCAAACAAAGAAAAAGTAGAAGCTCAGATTGCATTATCTTACACTTTAGGTGATGCTTATACACTGGATTACTGGGTAGACATTGCCAAGAGAATTGAAGAGATGGGTGCAAACTCTATCTGTATCAAAGATATGGCTGGTCTTCTGACACCATATAAAGCAACAGAACTGGTTGGAGCAATGAAGGAAGCGGTAGATCTTCCGATCCAGCTTCATACACACTATACATCAGGTGTTGCTTCTATGACTTACATGAAAGCAGTAGAGGCCGGTGTAGATGTCATCGATACAGCAATGTCACCATTCGCACTTGGAACATCACAGCCGGCAACTGAAGTTATGGTTGAGACATTCAAGGGAACACCTTACGACACAGGATTCGACCAGACCCTTCTGGCAGAGATCGCAGATTACTTCCGTCCGATCCGTGACGAAGCTCTTGACAGCGGACTCTTAAATCCAAAGAACCTTGGTGTTAACATCAAGACTCTTCTGTATCAGGTACCGGGTGGAATGCTTTCTAACCTGACATCTCAGTTAAAAGAGCAGGGTGCAGAAGACAAGTTCTACGATGTACTTGAGGAAGTGCCAAGAGTACGTAAAGACCTTGGAGAACCACCGCTTGTAACACCTTCCTCACAGATCGTTGGTACACAGGCTGTATTTAACGTACTGATGGGAGAACGTTACAAAGTAGCAACAAAAGAGACAAAAGACCTCTTAAGTGGTAAATACGGACAGACAGTTAAACCAATGAATCCGGACGTGATCAAGAAAGTACTTGGAGACGATCCTGAGATCATCACATGCCGTCCGGCAGACCTGATCCCGGATGAATTAGACACACTCCGCAAAGAATGCGAACAGTGGATCCAGCAGGATGAAGATGTACTGTCTTACGCACTGTTCCCACAGGTTGCTGTAGACTTCTTCAAGTATAGAGAAGCACAGCAGACAAAGGTGGATGCGACAGTAGCTGATACGGAAAACGGAAGTTATCCTGTATAGGTTTTCGGGGACGTCAAGTGTAGAAGTGCCTGGTTCCATGCGACTTCGGGTGCTTGCAGGGCGTAAGCGAAAAAAAGACGATAAAATAAGAACCGAATACATTCGACGAGAAATCTTGATGATTTCTCATCTCAGGTATTCTTTTGGGATGTGCTTGTGGCACATCCCAAATCTTATTTTATCGTCTTTTTTTCACCAACTCCTTGCAAAGTACCCTGCGAATGCATTGAACCAGGCACTTCTACACTTGACTGTTCGCGAAAATATACGGAGGATAGCGGGGAGTGTGGCTCCTCGTGAGGTGGTGGAAAAAGCGAGATAAAAGATCCTTTCCGGCGGAGCCCCAATAGCTTTGCGGTAACACCGAACCTAATTGACTATTCCCCCACAAAGCTATATAATAAAACCATTGTTTGAAAAAGAGGTACATCGCATGAGCGTAAAAAATGAACTGCTGAAGATGATCGATGAAAGATATCAGAAATTCAGCAAAGGACAGAAAAAACTGGCGGATTTTATCCGTGAGGATTATGATAAAGCAGCTTTTCTGACGGCTGCGAAGATGGGGGAAGAAGTTGGTGTCAGTGAATCGACAGTGGTGAGATTTGCAACTGCCCTTGGATATGACGGATATCCGGAGTTCCAGAAGGCTCTGGGAGAACTGGTGCGGATGAAGCTGAATTCCATCCAGCGTATGGAAGTGACGTATGGGCGGATCAGTCAGGGGGAGATTCTTACTTCGGTTCTGCATTCGGATATTGAGAAGATCAAGCTTACGATGGAAGCAATTGACCATGAGGCGTTTGAGATGGCAGTAGATACGATCTTAAAAGCAAAACGGATCTATGTGATCGGAATCAGAAGCTGCTCACCACTCGCAAGCTTCTTAAGTTTTTATCTGAATCTGATCTGCGAGAATGTAACGGCTGTCAATACGAACAGTTCCAGCGAGATTTTTGAACAACTGATCCGTGTCAGTGAAGATGATGTGGTGATAGGGATCAGTTTTCCGAGATATTCCATGCGTACTTTGAAAGCACTGGAATTTGCAAGCAACCGGAAAGCTACGGTGATTACACTGACAGACAGTGTACATTCTCCGATGACGTTGTATTCTTCCTGCAACCTGATCGCAAGAAGTGATATGGCATCCATTGTAGATTCGCTGGTGGCACCTTTGAGTGTGATCAATGCACTGGTCGTAGCTCTCTGTATGAAGAAGCAGAAAGAGGTCATTACAACGCTTGAAACACTGGAACAGATATGGGATGAATATCAGGTGTACAGTAAGGATGAACTGAATATGGTGGGGGATCGAGTTGAACTTTCCGGAAATGAAAAAGAAAAGGACAATGGAAGATGAGTAAAGTAGTTATCGTCGGAGGAGGAGCAGCAGGAATGTTCGCTTCTATCGCAGCAGCTGAATGTGGACATCAGGTTGTAGTATATGAGAAGAATGAAAAGCTTGGAAAGAAATTGTATATTACAGGAAAAGGAAGATGCAATATTACCAATGCCTGCGATATGGAAGGATTATTTGAGGCAGTCAGAACAAATGCAAAGTTCTTATACAGTAGCTTTTATGGATACACGAATCAACAGGTGATCGATTTCTTTGAGCGGATCAACGTGCCGGTGAAGATTGAACGTGGAGACCGTGTATTTCCGGTATCGGATCGTTCTTCAGACGTGATCCGCGGACTGGAAAGGGAGATGGACCGTCTGGGCGTGGAAGTGCATCTGCGCACGGCAGTAAAAAAAATAGTGGAAAAAGACGGACATTTTGAAAAAGTAATACTGGGAGACCAGACGCAGGTCTGTGCAGATGCATGTATCGTGGCAACGGGCGGATTGTCTTATCAGTCAACCGGATCCACCGGCGATGGCTTCCGGTTTGCAGAAAGCCTCGGCCATACCGTGACGGAGTGTATGCCGGCGCTGGTACCGATGGAATGCAAAGAGGACTGGGTACCCGAACTGCAGGGGCTTTCTCTTCGAAATGTCAATGTGACGATCTGTGACGGAAAGAAAAAGCTGTATGACGATTTTGGAGAAATGTTATTTACGCATTATGGCGTGAGCGGGCCGCTGATCTTAAGTGCGAGCAGTTATGTCGGAAAGAAACTGAAAGCAAAAGAACTGACGCTTAAGATCGATCTGAAACCGGCACTTTCGGAGGAACAGCTGGATCACAGGGTGCTGCGTGAATTCGAGGAGAATCAGAACCGTCAGTTTAAGAATGCGGTACACAAGCTGTTCCCGTCAAAACTGATTCCGGTTATGATCGAATTGAGCGGGATCGATCCGGAAAAGAAAGTCAATGTGATCACAAAAGAAGAACGTCTTGGATTCGTCAGACTGATCAAGAGCCTTAGGTGTACGCTTACGGGTCTGAGAGATTACAATGAAGCGATCATTACAAAAGGTGGAATTAAGATCAAAGAAGTCGATCCGGGAACGATGGAATCAAGACTTGTGAAAGGATTACATTTTGCCGGAGAGGTTCTGGATCTGGATGCAGTGACGGGTGGATTTAACCTTCAGATTGCCTGGTCTACAGCGTATGCGGCAGGAACCGGAATAGAAAGTGAAGATGAATAAAACAGGAAAATAAAAACAGAGGAGAGATACCATGGGATATAATGTAGCGATAGACGGACCGGCAGGTGCCGGAAAAAGCACGATTGCAAAGCTTGTAGCAAAGGAAAAGGGATATATTTACGTAGATACAGGGGCCATGTATAGAGGCCTTGCGATTCATTTCCTGGACAAAGGGATCCATCCGGGCGAGACAGAGAAAGTGATCGAAGCATGTAGGGATGCAGAAGTGACGATCGCATATGAAGATGCCGTACAGCATGTATACCTGAACGGAAAGGATATTTCATCGCGTCTGAGAAATGAAGAGGTGGGAAATATGGCATCTGTAACCTCCGCAATTCCGGAAGTGCGTAAGAAACTTCTGGAACTGCAGCAGAATCTTGCAAAGACACAGAATGTGATCATGGACGGAAGAGACATCGGAACCTGCGTTCTCCCGCATGCGGATGTGAAAGTATATCTGACGGCAAGCGTTGAGACAAGAGCGAAGAGGCGTTATCAGGAACTGCAGGAAAAAGGAGAAGACTGTAATCTGGAAGAGATCGCACATGACATTGAGGAGCGTGACCGCAGAGATATGACGCGTGAGATCGCACCGCTGAAGCAGGCGGAGGATGCGGTTCTTGTAGACAGCTCGGACATGACGATCGCTGAAGTGGTAAAAACGATCGTAGATCTGTGCAGATAGATAACGTTGGCAGAGAAAGGAATTGCATGATATGAATGTCGAACTTGCAAAGACAGCAGGATTCTGTTTTGGAGTAAAGCGTGCGGTGGATACCGTATACCAACAGATAGAACAATACCGGGGAGAGAAGATATTTACCTACGGACCGATCATCCATAATGAAGAAGTGATCAAGGATCTGAGAAGCCATGGCGTGGAAGTCCTGAATGATGAAGAAGAACTGAAAACGGCAGATGCGGATGTGGTGGTGATCCGGTCTCATGGTGTGGCAAAATATATCTACGATATCCTGGAAGAACGTGGAATCACCTGTGTGGATGCAACGTGTCCTTTTGTGAAGAAGATTCATAAGATTGTTGCGGAAAAAAGTACAGAGGGATCATACATTATAATCATCGGAAACGGTGAACATCCGGAGGTGCAGGGTATCCGCGGCTGGGCAGGAGAACAGGTGACGGTGGTGCAGACACCGGAAGATGCAGAACGATTTGAATTGCCGGATAAAGATCAGAAGGTATGTATCGTGGCCCAGACGACATTTAACTACAATAAATTCAAAGAATTAGTTGAAATTATTTCGAAAAAGAGGTATGATATAGTTGTTTTAAATACGATTTGCAATGCGACGAAAGAAAGGCAGACCGAAGCCCGTCAAATTGCAGCGAGAGTAGATGCTATGGTTGTGATAGGTGATGAACGTAGTTCGAATACTCAGAAGCTATTTGAAATCTGCAAAGAGGAATGTTTGAATACGTACTATATACAGACACTTGACGATTTGGATATTAATCAATTAAGGTCCGTGGAATCAGTAGGTATTACAGCAGGGGCATCCACGCCCAATAAAATAATTGAGGAGGTTCAAAATAATGTCAGAATTAACTTTTGAACAAATGTTGGAAGAGTCTTTTAAGACAATAAGAAATGGAGAGGTTGTAGATGGTACAGTCATCGACGTTAAACCTGATGAAATCATCTTGAATATAGGCTACAAAGCAGACGGTATCATTACAAGAAACGAATATACTAACGAGGCAAATGTTGATCTTACAACAGTTGTATCTGTTGGTGATCAGATGAGCGCAAAAGTCCTGAAGGTAAATGACGGAGAAGGACAGGTTCTGCTGACATACAAGAGACTTGCAGCAGAAAAAGGAAACGAAAGATTAAAAGAAGCATTCGAGAATCATGAAGTATTAAAAGCTCCTGTAACTCAGATTCTTGGCGGCGGATTAAGCGTAGTAGTTGACGAAGCAAGAGTATTCATTCCTGCAAGCCTTGTTTCTGACACATACGAAAAAGACCTGAGCAAATATCAGGGACAGGAGATCGAGTTCGTGATCAGCGAGTTCAATCCTAGAAGAAACCGCGTGATCGGTGACAGAAGACAGCTTCTTGTTGCTGAACGTGCTGAAAAACAGAAAGAACTGTTTGCAAAGATCAGTGTAGGAGACAGAATGGAAGGAACTGTAAAGAACGTTACAGATTTCGGAGCATTCATCGATCTTGGCGGAGTAGATGGTCTTCTTCATATCTCCGAAATGTCTTGGGGACGTGTTGAGAATCCTAAGAAGGTATTCCAGGTAGGAGATAAAGTAGAAGTGATGATCAAAGATATCCATGATACAAAGATCGCACTCAGCCTGAAATTCCCAGAGACAAATCCATGGGCAAATGCAGCAGAGGATTATGCAGTAGGAACAGTAATCACAGGAAAAGTTGCAAGAATGACAGACTTCGGAGCATTCGTTGAATTAGCTCCTGGAGTAGATGCATTACTTCACGTTTCACAGATTTCAAGAGCTCATGTTGACAAACCGTCAGACGTACTTTCAGTAGGACAGGAGATCACAGCTCAGGTCGTAGACCTGAACGAAGCTGAGAAGAAGATCAGCCTGAGCATGAAAGCGTTAGAGCAGCCGGAAGAAGCTTCTGAAGAGACAGACGCTGAATAATATTGTGACAGATATACAAGGATAGAGGTGTTTTCCTCTATCCTTTCTGAAGCTAAAGATAACAATGAGCCGGAATATGTAAGAAGGCTCACTTATGTACTATCTTGGAAAACCTGCCTATGGCAGGTTTTCTGTGCGTATATGCATTTGTTAAAAATGCGACAAGATGTTCATGAAAATATACAATGGAATTAGTCACTTTCTATAGAAAATTGTCTATTTTTCCTGTATATTATATAAAGAGTAAATAGGAAGGAAGGAAAAAAGGATGGCATTGTTAACATTTAAGGGTGGAATCCACCCGGATGACGGCAAGAGCCTGGCTAAAGATAAGGCAATTGTCGATGTAAAACCTAAGGGCGATCTGGTGTACCCTGTATCACAGCATATCGGTGCTCCGGCAAATCCTGTGGTAGCTGTTGGCGATCATGTTTTAAAAGGCCAGATGATAGCAGAAGCAGGAGGATTTGTGTCTGCTCCGATCTATGCATCTGTATCCGGAACAGTAAAGGCTATTGCACCGCATCTGAACCCGACAGGCGGAAGAGTGAACAGTATCGTGATCGAGAATGATGGCGAGTACAAAGAAGTGGAATATCCGGAAGTGACTCCGTTAGAGGATATGAGCAAAGAAGACATTCTGAATGCGATTGGAACAGCGGGAGTTGTAGGTATGGGTGGTGCAGGTTTCCCTACCAGAGTAAAGCTTTCACCAAAGGAACCGGAAAAGATTGATTATATCATTGCAAACTGTGCAGAGTGTGAGCCATATATCACCGCTGACTACAGAACAATGATCGAGACTCCGGAAAAGCTGGTCGGAGGAATGAAGATCATTCTCCGTCTGTTCGACAACGCAAAAGGAATCTTTGGCGTAGAGGACAACAAACCGGATTGTATCGAAAAATTAAAAGAACTGACGAAAGATGAACCACGTATCGAGGTGATGGCTCTGAAGACCAAGTATCCTCAGGGTGGTGAGCGTCAGCTTATCTATGCAACAACAGGACGTGCGATCAATTCTGCAATGCTTCCGGCAGATGCAGGATGCGTCGTAGACAACGTGGCTACAATGGTAAGTGTTTACCAGGCAGTGGTAGAAGGAAAGCCTTCTATGGAGCGTGTAGTGACAGTCAGCGGTGACGCAGTTGCAGAACCAGGTAACTTCAGAGTTCCGTTTGGTATGAACCAGCAGGAACTGGTAGAAGCAGCAGGAGGATTTAAGACAGAGCCTGAGAAACTCATCTCCGGTGGTCCGATGATGGGATTCTCCATGTTCTCATTAGATGTACCTGTAACAAAGACATCTTCATCAATTCTTGGATTTACCAAAGATGAAGTGGCTAAGATGGAGCCGTCTGCATGTATCAACTGCGGACGCTGTGTAGAAGCCTGTCCAAGCCGCCTGATTCCATCGAGACTGGCGGATTATGCAGAACATCATGACGAAGAGAAGTTTACAAAACATGAAGGACTCGAATGTATGGAATGTGGTTCGTGCAGTTTCGTATGTCCGGCAAAACGGCCGCTGAAACAGGCGATCGGATCTATGAGAAAGATTGCTTTAGCGAACCGTAGAAAGAAAAAATAAAACAAGAAAGAAGAAGAGGTGAACAAAAGTGAGTGAGAACAATTTGAAAATGTCATCTTCACCACATATTCGTTCCAAAGCGACTACCAGTAATATTATGATGCTGGTGGCCATCGCACTTTTGCCGGCATCTGCATTTGGTGTATGGAACTTTGGACTGCCGGCATTCGGAATGCTGGTTACAACAACGGTTGTAGCAGTATTGACGGAATACATATACGAAAAATTAATGCACAAGAAGATTACGATCAATGACTGGAGTGCAGCGGTAACAGGACTGTTACTCGGACTGAATATGCCTCCTACAGCTCCGTGGTGGATGGGAGCAATCGGTAGTGTATTTGCTATTCTGATCGTAAAACAGTTATTCGGAGGTCTGGGACAGAACTTTATGAACCCGGCTCTCGGCGCAAGATGTTTCCTTCTGCTTTCATTTACAAGCCAGATGACAAGCTTTGTATATGACGGTGTGACAGGAGCTACACCACTTGCACAGTTAAAAGCAGGTAATACAGTGAATACAATGGATATGCTGATCGGTAGAATTCCTGGAACAATCGGTGAGACATCCGTGATCGCAATCGTGATCGGAGCAATCTTCCTGATTCTTATGGGAGTGATTGATCTTAGAATTCCTGGAACATACATTGTTACATTTGTAATCTTTGTCGGAATCTTCGGACATATTGCAAATCCGGATGTCGGATTCTTTGATCCACAGTACATCACAGCACATCTCTGCGGAGGCGGACTGATGCTTGGTGCATGGTTCATGGCAACCGATTATGTAACATCTCCGATCACACCGAAAGGACAGTTTGTATACGGTATTATCCTTGGTGTGTTAACAGGTCTGTTCCGTCTGTTTGGCGGTTCCGCAGAAGGAGTTTCTTATGCGATCATCATCAGTAACCTTCTGGTGCCATTGATCGAGAGAGTTACTCTTCCAAAACCATTTGGTAAAGGAGGAGAAAAATAATGAATAAGATTGTTAAGAATACACTGATCCTTACACTGATTACTGTAATTGCAGGATTCCTGCTTGGCGCGGTATATGAAGTTACCAAGACTCCGATCGCCCAGGCACAGGAGACAGCAAAAAAAGAAGCATGGCAGGCAGTATTTTCAGATGTAAAGCTGGATGATTTCAAAGCAGAAGATGTAGATCAGAAAGCTGCAGACAAAGCTGTAAAAGATATGGGTGTCAACGCAACAATCGATGAAGTCTGTACAGCAGGTGATGCAGGATATGTCATCACAACAACAGACAAAGACGGATTCGGCGGCAATATCCAGATTACAGTTGGTATTAAGAAAGACGGTACGATCAACGGTGTATCTATTCTTTCTATCAGCGAGACAGCAGGTCTTGGTATGAAAGCTACAGAGCCTTCATTCTATAACCAGTATGTAAATAAACAGGCTGATAAATTCGTGGTTTCCAAAGACGGTGGAGACGGAGAACAGATCGATGCCTTAAGTGGTGCAACCATTACTTCAAGAGCAGTAACAGGAGCTGTCAATGCAGCACTCGGATATTATCAGAATGCATTTAAATAAACAGGAGGTAGTTCGTCATGAATAAATGTACTGAAAGAGTATATAACGGTCTGATCAAAGAAAATCCTACCTTCGTTCTGATGTTAGGAATGTGTCCGACCCTGGCGGTAACAACATCCGCTATTAACGGTTTAGGTATGGGACTGTCCACAACAGTCGTACTTGTACTGTCGAATATGTTGATCTCTATGTTACGTAAAGTGATTCCGGATTCAGTCAGAATGCCGGCATTCATCGTAGTCGTAGCATCTTTTGTAACAATTGTACAGTTCCTTTTAGAGGGATTCGTTCCAAGTCTGTATGATTCACTTGGTCTTTACATCCCGCTGATTGTTGTTAACTGTATCATCCTTGGACGTGCAGAAAGTTATGCATCCAAGAACCCGGTACTTCCATCTATCTTCGATGGTATTGGTATGGGACTTGGATTTACATTTGGTCTGACCTGTATCGCTATCGTGCGTGAGTTTATCGGAACCGGAGCAATCTTCGGTGTTCAGATTCTTCCGCTTGCAGACGCAGCAGCAGGAAAAGGCGGATATGTACCGGTAACAATCTTTATCCTGCCGGCAGGAGCATTCCTTGTTCTTGCGTTCTTAGTTGCAGGTATGAACAGATTGAAGAGACACGCAGCACAGAAAGGCAAGAAGATTGCTGAGCCACAGGGATGCGGCACAGACTGTGCATCATGCGGCGGATGCGGAAGCAAAGTATTCCCGACAGGGAATGAAGAGTAGGAGGAGTACATAGTATGAAAGAGTTATTGATTATTGCAATTGGTTCAGCTATCGTAAATAACGTTGTACTCAGCCAGTTCCTTGGAATCTGTCCGTTCCTGGGTGTTTCGAAGAAGGTTGAGACTGCAACCGGTATGGGTGGAGCAGTTGTATTCGTTATCACATTATCATCATTCTTTACAGGACTGATCTATAAATTCATCCTGGTTCCGCTGGGATTTGAATATCTGCAGACAATCGTATTCATTCTGTTTATCGCAGCTCTGGTACAGTTTGTAGAAATGTTCCTGAAGAAGAGTATGCCATCCCTTTACAATGCACTTGGTGTGTATCTTCCACTGATCACAACAAACTGTGCGGTTCTTGGTGTGGCACTTACAAACGTTCAGAAAGAATATTCTATCTTAGAAGGTGTTGTCAATGGTATTGGTACATCTGTCGGATTCCTGATCGCGATCGTGATCATGGCCGGTATCCGTGAGAAGATGGAATACAATGATATTTCAGAATCTTTCCAGGGAACTCCGATCGTACTGATCACAGCTTGTCTGATGGCGATCGCGTTCTGTGGATTCTCAGGATTAATTTAGGAGGAGGCAGACAATGAGTGTTACAGGTATTATTCTTGCGGCAGTTATCGTAGGAGGCACCGGATTATTCATTGGTGTATTCCTCGGCGTTGCCGGTAAGAAATTTGCGGTAGAGGTAGATGAAAGAGAAGAAGCCATCCTGGGCGTTCTTCCTGGAAATAACTGCGGTGGCTGTGGTTATGCCGGATGTTCCGGACTTGCAGCAGCAATCGTAAAAGGAGAAGCAGAAGTCGGCGGATGTCCGGTCGGAGGCGCTCCGGTAGCAGCAAAAGTCGGAGAGATCATGGGCGTTGCTGCAGGTGCACAGGTACACGAAGTTGCATTTGTAAAATGTGGCGGAGACTGTGAAAAAGCAAAACAGGAATATGAATATCACGGACTGAGCGACTGTACTATGGTCAACATGATGCAGGACGGCGGACCGAAAGCCTGTTCTTATGGATGTCTTGGAGACGGAAGCTGTGTTCAGGCATGTCCGTTCGATGCGATCCACATTGTAAACGGTGTGGCAGTTGTAGATAAAGAAGCATGTAAAGCATGTGGAAAATGTGTAGCTGTATGTCCGAAACACCTGATCGAGATCGTACCATACGATCAGAAGCATCTGGTAAAATGTAATTCACAGGACAAAGGTAAAGCAGTTATGCAGGCATGTACAGCCGGATGTATCGGATGTAAGATGTGTGAGAAAGCATGTAAGTTTGAAGCTGTTACAGTGGAAAATAACATTGCGCACATTGACTACGAGAAATGTAAAGACTGTGGTGCCTGTGCAGTAAAATGTCCGAAGAAAGTTATCTCATAACAGGATGAAAAAGATATTGAAAGACGGATTTGTATTATTAAAAAATGATATAAAGAAGGCAAAATGGGCGGTTATATTTATAATCGCCTATTTTGTATTTGGAAGTAAATTCCTGCCAAGTATGTGCCCTCTGGTCTGGATCACGGGATTTCCCTGTCCGGCATGCGGACTTACAAGAGCAGGAATCCGGTTTTTACATCTGGATTTCAAAGGAGCATGGAAGATGCACCCGTTTATCTATGCATTTGCAGCAGGTGTGGTGATATTTGCATGGGAACGGTATATCTGTAAGAAGCCGGTCGGAAAATGGTTTAAGACAGGGTGTGTCGTGTGTGTGATTCTTATGGTGATTTACTACGTGTGGCGTATGTACCGCTATTTTCCGGATCAGCCGCCAATGAGTTATTACCACTATAATCTGCTTAGGACGATCACAGACGTTGCGTTCGGAACCCTGAAATGATAAGATAGACGCAAAAAGAAATAAGGCAAAGGAGAAATGACAGATGGATGAAGAAAATAAGCAGGTAACCGCTGACGAGATCTACAGTTACGGTGAACCAACAGAAGAACCGACAGAAGAACCAGCAGGAGAGCCGGAAGAGAAGGTGGAACCAGAGCAGGAAGAAAGCGGATCGGCAGATTCACAGGATAATAAATTTGTATATCAGGACAATCAATACGATTACAGCCAGCAGTACAGCCGGAACAGCAGTGAGCAGTCAGACAACTCTCCAATGGACTTAAAAGACTGGATACTGACATTGATCGTATTACTGATCCCGTGTGTTGGAATTGTCATGTATTTTGTATGGGCATTCGAAAGCAATGGCAATATTAACCGGAGAAACTTCTGCAGAGCACAGCTAATCATATTCGCAGTATTACTGGGGATTTATCTGGTGCTGTTTATGCTGTTCGGCGTGGTTGCGTTTACCCGGGTGGTGGGCTATTAAATTTAACTTGGGATTTAATTTATTAACGTAGTTGGCCTCTCGATCCTTGAAGAAAACAGTATAAAGTGCTTCTTGTTCAGGT
>CAKRCY010000048.1:0-16261 GCA_934309195.1 uncultured Dorea sp. | reverse complement strand
GTTGGAGTCAGCACAGGATAGGACCTTGTAAGTTTATTCCGATCGGTGACAGCCGCCATGATGCATTAAATAGAAAACTGATTTAATAATTCCTCAATCTTTGCCTGCAATTCCTCCACGGAATGCCTCCGCGACCTCGCACACTCCTGTGCCTGACATCCGCAGATGATACATTTGCGGTAAGTGCTGCGGGATAACTTTATACCGTCTGTTCCAATGACATCCATATCAAAGAGCCGTCCGAGAGGATGGCTTTCTTCGATTCCTGTGGCAAGTGTCTTGATATCTTCGGCGGGTGCATCCAATGCCATGATCAGTTCATCCCCGGATGGTTCGTGGAATTCTTCCGTGTGAAGGATTGCTATATTGTGAGCAGAAAGAGCTTTTAATAATTCTGTTTTTCCGGAATCAAAAGCTTTTCGGATCTGTTCGTTGGTTTTTACCGGTCCCGGGATGTTCATGCAAAAAGACAGTACAGGCTGATTATATTTACGAATCAGTTCGTTCTGGATGCTTACACGCCGGTCGCGGCAGTTCATCATATCTGTGATGGTTACGTTTATTCCGTTCATGGTTGGATAACTCCTTTCATGGAAATACATATTGATTTTCTATGTAATCATTATAAGATTTTACCCGTGGATTTTCTAGAAAAAAGAAAGAATAATTGAAATATAAATACATATAGTATATACTATGTATATACAAAAAACAAAGGAGGTTACTTTATGCAGGCACAAGTAAAAACGTGGGGAAATAGTCAGGGAATTCGCATTTCAAAGGAAATATTAAAAGCGGCAAATATAAAACTTGATGATATTCTGGATGTGAAGATATCTGATGGAATGATTACGTTAGTAAAACCTTTCAGACATAAGACTTTGGAGGAACGGGCAGAGCGGTATGGAGGAAAGCTTAATCTAAACGGAGAGTATGATTGGGGAGAAAGTGTCGGAAGAGAGGGATGGGAATAATGGTCCATCAAGGCGATATTTTAAAAGTGGAAAAAATTAAAAATCCAGTATTAGTTGTGAGTAAGGATTTTTTTAATGAGACAGGAGAAATTATAGGATGTCCGATATTTGATCATAGTATAGGGAGTCCGCTTCATATAGAGATAGAAATGGAAAACAGGAAAGGATATGTACAGTGTGAAAATCTTAGGATGTTGGATTTGAATATGAGGGGATTTTCGGTTATAGACAGAATCTCTATTCATTATGTAATGGATATAACGGATACAATACAAGGAATATTTGATTATATATAAAAACAAAGGCTGCAGCTGTTACATGGCTGCAGCCTTTTTGCAAATTTTTAACAAATACCAGGTTCATAAATTACGGATTAATTGTAAATGAACTGGAATCAGAAATGTTGAATAGACTACGGGCGATATCGATAAAATCATGAGCGTAGGATGGCAGATAGCTGCCATGTCTGTGTGCAACGACAAAATCTGAAACAGTTTTTGGTTCTCCAAAACTATAACAGTCAATTGGTTGTGAGAATGTATGATGCATAAGGTGTGTTTCGAAAATAAATGCAGCACCATAGCCGACAGCAACGAGTTCCATAATAGCCGGAAGGCTGCTGGTGGTCATAATATTCTTGAATTTTAAACCGATACTCCCAAAATAGCGGTCAGTCAACTGACGGGTTCTCTGTTCAGGCATTAGCTGAAGAATCAGCTCATTCTTTAAAAGCGTTGGATCCAGACGTGGATAACGGCTGGATGGGTTTGGCTGCGCATAACGGCCAAGAGGATGATTCTTGCACAGACAGATCAGAAGTTCCTCTTTATTGAGTGTCTCATAATCAATCAGGGGATTAGGAGTGTCTGGCTTGCTGTAAAAAGCAATTTCAGCTTTTCCGTCCAATAACCGCTGGTCATTTTCATCGGAACTTCCTTCGAACACATTTACTTTGATGTTAGGATGTTCAGCCTGAAAAACAGGAAGCGTTGCGGGAAGCATATAAATACAACGCATACGTGGAAATGCAACATTTAAAACTCCGACATCACGTTTTAATATGTCGGCTAGCTGGATATCCAGATTAGATTTTAACATCAGGATTTCTTTCGCCGTTTTTACATATTGTTCTCCGGCATATGTAAGGATATATTTGTTTCCCAGTTTCCGGAAAAGTTTTTGACCAAGGGTATTCTCAAGATTCATTAAAAATTTGCTTAATGTAGGCTGACTCACGTAAAGAGAGTTTGCTGCTTTTGTAATGTTCTGATACTTTTCAATTGCAAGTACGTAATTTAATTCACGGAAATCCATATAAAGCTCCTTACATAAAAGTAGTATTTGCGTTCATTATAAGATTTCTGAATAAAATTCACAAGGATAAAATAGATAAAAAATATAAAAAGTATGAAAAAAATGAATGTTATATGTATGGGTATAAAAACATATAGAAAAACAGAAAATTTGTGAAAAATGTATATATTAGCTCCTGCTGTTCTAGAAAAAATACATAAAAACATTCCTTAAATGAATGATTTATATAATAAACATGAATTTTACACATTGTATTTCGAATTGTACAATAAGGACAAAGATATCTAAGGAGTACATAAGGACTGGCCGGTCAGAAGAAAGTTACAGATAAGTCAGATGAAAGGAAAATATATATGAAATTATATGATTCAGGAGTGTTTCTTTTAAATGGAACAGAGATTATCCCGGAAAAAGAAGCGGATGAAGAACTTCAGGAAAAAAAAGAAATATATAAATCGGGAACGATTTCCTGGGATATTTTACAGTCACATAATACAGGGAGTGACAAGGATAATTTAAAAATTAAGTTTGATGCAATTACCAGTCATGACCTGACATATGTTGGAATCATTCAGACAGCCAGAGCTTCCGGAGTGGAAAAATTCCCGCTTCCGTATGTACTGACCTGTTGTCACAACAGTCTGTGTGCAGTTGGAGGAACAATTAATGAGGATGATCATGTATTCGGACTGACTGCTGCGAAGAAATATGGAGGAATTTATCTGCCGCCTCATATGGGAGTCATTCATCAATATATGCGCGAGACAATGGCAGGTGGCGGGAAGATGATTCTTGGATCGGATTCTCATACCAGATATGGCGCACTTGGAACGATGGCCGTTGGAGAAGGCGGCGGGGAACTTGTAAAGCAGATTCTTGAGCAGACATGGGATGTGAAATATCCGGAGGTCGTTGCAGTATATCTGGACGGAAAACCGAATCCGGGAATTGGTCCGCAGGATATAGCAATAGCAATTGTTACTGCTGTTTTTAAAAATGGTTATGTAAAAAATAAAGTTATGGAATTTGTAGGTCCTGGTGTGTCTAACATGAGTACAGATTATAGAAATGGGATTGATGTAATGACTACAGAGACAACCTGTCTGTCATCTATATGGAGAACAGATGAAGATACGGAAGCGTTTTTAAAAGAACATGGAAGAGGCAATGAATATAAAAAACTGGATCCGAAAGCAGTAGCATATTATGACGGATGTATTTATATTGATTTGTCTCAGATACACAGCATGATTGCATTGCCGTTCCATCCATCTAATGGTTACGAGATTCGTGAGTTGAATGCAAATATGGATGACATTTTGCATGAAGTAGAAGATGAGGCAAAGAAATTGATTAAAAATCCGGATCTTCATCTGAATTTGTGGGAAAAGGTACACGATGGAGCGCTGTATGCAGACCAGGGCACGATTGCAGGATGTTCCGGAGGTACATATTCGAATATTATGGAAGCGTCCTATCTGTTAGACGGAAAGGGAACCGGTCAGGATGTATTCAATTTAAGCGTATATCCAAGCTCCCAGCCTGTAATGATGGAGTTGGTACGGAAGGGTGCCATTGAAAAACTGATCGCATCAGGCGTAACAATCAGAACAGCCTTTTGTGGTCCGTGTTTTGGAGCAGGAGATACCCCTGCACATGGACAGCTGGCAGTCCGTCATACGACCAGAAATTTCCCAAACAGAGAAGGATCAAAACCGGGAAATGGACAGCTGGCAAGTGTAGCACTTATGGATGCACGTTCGATTGCGGCAACAGCGGCAAATGGCGGAAGAATCACAGCAGCTGATGAACTGGGATATGAATATCAGTGTCCGAAATATCATTATGATTCGGTTTCCTATGAACAGAGAGTATATCAGGGATTCCGGAAAGGAGATTCGGAGGAAAAACTGGTATGTGGACCAAATATTAAAGACTGGCCGGAACTTCCAGAGCTTAACAAACATATGCTTTTGAAGGTTTGTGCGTATATCACAGATCCGGTGACAACGACAGATGAACTGATACCGTCCGGTGAAACAGGATCTTTCCGTTCAAATCCAATGGGACTTGCAGAATTTACATTGAGCAGAAGAGTGCCTGAATATGTCGGAAAAGCAAAGACTGTTATGAATTATGAAAAAGAAAGAAAAACAGGGAACTGTCCGGAAGAAGTTAAAAAAGTGATGGAACAGATCCGCACCATTGAAGGATATGAGGACATTGGAGAGGAGACGATTGATCTTTCCAGCACGATCTATGCGGTAAAGCCAGGCGATGGTTCGGCAAGAGAGCAGGCAGCATCCTGTCAGAGGGTTCTTCTGGGAGGAGCGAATATTACGGTGGAATATGCGACGAAAAGATACCGCTCGAATCTGATCAACTGGGGAATGGTACCATTTGTATTAAATGAAGAAGCAACATTTGCAGATGATGATTATATTTTTGTCCCAGATATCAGAGATGTACTGGACACCGATATGAAAGAAATCAAGGCCTATGTACTGGGAGAACAGATCCGGTCGTTATCCCTGGCAATAGAACCACTTACAGAGGAAGAAAAAGAAATCATCCGCTGTGGTTCACTTATTAACTATAACCGGAAATTAAAGAAAAGATAGAAAGAGTCTGGGAAAATATTTATGGAAAAATATAACGAAAAAAAACTTCCTGCGATGATCATCCGCGGAGGCACAAGCAAAGGAATCTACCTTCTGGAAAGTGATCTTCCGGAGGAACATGAAAAATGGGATTCATTGCTTTTAAAAATGATGGGAAGTCCGGATAAAAAACAGATAGACGGACTTGGTGGTTCGCAGTCCGTTACAAGTAAAGTGGCAATTGTCAGCAGATCAGCAAGAGAAGATGCAGATGTTGATTATACATTTGCACAGGTATCGGTGGATAAACCAATTGTCAGTTATAAGGGAAACTGTGGAAATATTTCATCAGGAGTAGGTCCGTTTGCAATTGAAAAGGAGCTGGTTGAGGCAAAAGAAGGAACGACTTCTGTAAGGATATATAATACAAACACAAACAAAATTATTGTCGCAGATGTGAAGACCAACAATGGAACAGTGAGATATGACGGAGACTTCAGTATTGCAGGGGTTCCGGGAACTGCATCACCGATAAGACTTAAATTCCTGAATCCGGCAGGTACCCTGGGAAAAGGATTATTGCCTACGGGAAATGCAGTAGATATACTGGAAGTACCGGGATTCGGACAGGTTGAAGTATCAATTGTAGATGCAGCAAACCCGCTGGTATTTGTCAAAGCAAAAGATCTGGGACTGAGTGGAAAAGAACTTCCAGACGAACTGAATGCAGATGAGGAGAAGCTGGAATTACTGGAAAAAGTAAGAGGTGTTGCAGCTGTCCGGCTTGGACTGATTGAAGATTATACAAGATCTGCATGGGATACTCCGGGAATTCCGAAAATGACTTTTGTGGCAGAAGCGGATACTTATCATAATATAGACGGAAAAGAGATAAAAAAGGAAGAGATAGATATTCTTTCGAGGATGATGTCGATGCAGAAGACACATCCAAGTTATGCAATGACAGGAGCAATGTGTACAGCAGCAGCAACGGTTATCCCGGGAAGCATTGTGAATCAGGTATGTGCGGAAAATATGGATACACAATTTATAAGAATCGGACATCCGGGAGGAGTTCTTGAGTGTGGGGTTGACTACAAAGAAGGAAACAAAGAGCCGGAAATTCTTGACACTTTTGGATTTCGTACAGCAAATCTGATTATGGAAGGAATTGTTAGAAACTGTTGATCGATAATATAGAATACGGGGGATAAAAAATTATGAACCTTTCAATTATTTCGCTGATTGTTCTTGTAATCGTGGTGGCAATTGGTTTTATTAAAAAAGTTAATCTTGGTTTCCTGTCAATTGGTGTTGCATTCTTTCTTGGAACATGCGGTGGAATGTCGGCGAAAGATATTGCTGCCGGATTTAGCAGTTCGATGTTTGTAACGCTGGTAGGAGTTACATTTCTGTTTGGTATGGCTTCGAATAACGGAACACTGGAACTTTTTTCAAAGAAAATTGTTGCGTTAGTTGGAAAAAATACCGTGTTAATTCCGATACTGATGTTTTTTCTGTCTGCATTTATTTCAGCAATCGGACCGGGACATATTGCGGCAGGAATTTTGATGACTACATTTGCGATGTATCTTGCATTTGAAATGGATATTAATCCTATGGCAACCGCTCTTTATGCAAAGCTGGGAGCAAATGCAGGATGTGCATCAGTGCTTTCTTTAACTGGCGTTCTGGCAAAAAATCTGTCAGAGCCATTAGGATATAGTGGATTTGGACTGCATTTATTCTTATCTACATTGTTTTCAGGATTTTTATTTACATTGGTTGTATATGTTCTTTATAAAGGATATAAGGTAAAGGCAGACAATCCGTTAAAACTTTCGGAAATACCGAAATTTAACAGAGATCAGTGGTTTACAATTATTGCAATTATTGTAATGGTAATCTGCTGTATCGGATTTAAACTCGATACCGGACTGTTCGCATTTGCAGCAGCAGCGGTTCTGATCCTACTTGGAGCAGTGGATGAGAAAAAAGCAATCAAAGGTATCCCTTGGGGAACACTGGTATTTATCTGTGGAGTAGGTGTGCTGATCAATGTGATCGATACATTAGGCGGCATTACCCTGATTTCGGATTTCCTTACGAAATTCATGAGCGAACATACAGCAGCACCGATCCTTGCAGCTACATCTGGTATTCTTTCATGGGTAAGCTCGACAACAGGTGTAGTTATGCCGACATTATTCCCTATTGCAGCTGATGTATGCAAAACATTTAGCGGGGCAAATTATGTGGAGTTGATTTCTGCAATCACAGCAACATCATTTGCGGCAGCTATCAGCCCACTTTCTACTGGAGGAGCAATCATTATGTCTTCTTATTCTGCAGCAAGAGAGACTTCTACAGAAGAATTAAACAAGATGTTTAAAACACTGTTCCTGCTTTCTGTAGGAAATGTACTTTTAAATGTATTGCTTTCCGCATTAGGAGTATTTAAGCTTGGCGGATTATTTTATTAAATCCAGTTAAGAATGGAGTCTTAATAAATATTAAGGAAACAGATGTCCTTAATGTAAGGTTTTATTACTATGATAATCCATAAAGAGATAAACAAAGTCACAAGATAAATGAAAGAGGAGGATACAAACATGGAGATCAAAAGACCTGCAATAGCGGGAACATTAGAATCCAGTGACTGTCAGGTAATGGTAGAGGCCGGGGAAGGAAAGATCGACCTGTCATTAGACAGTGCAGTAATCAATCAGTATGGCAATCAGATCCGTAAAGTTGTCCTTGAGACACTTGAGAATCTTGGGGTTGACGATGTAAAGATTACAATCGTTGATAAAGGAGCACTTGACTGTACGATCAAGGCGAGAGTAGAAGGAGCAATTTTCCGTTCTGTAAAACAGATTGATAATCTGCCATGGGGAGGTGCGATCAGATAATGAATCCAAATAAGAAACGTTTAAGAAGAACCATGATGTTTTTGAATGCCCAGAAACCGGGACTTATCAAAGATCCTTATATTTACAAACCAGATTCTATTATGCTGGATCTGGAAGATGCAGTAGCCGAGAACCAGAAAGACGCAGCGAGATTCTCACTGTTTCATGCACTGAGAAGCATTGATTACAGAGGATGCGAACGTGTCGTACGTATCAATGGTCTGGATTCTCCTTACTGGAAGGAAGACATCCGCTGTTCGGTAGCCGGCGGCTGTGATGCGATCCGTATTCCAAAGACGGAGACAGAAGAAGACGTCAAACTGGTAGAAAAAGAAGTTGTAAGAGCAGAGCGTGAGTTCGGGCGTCCGGAAGGAAGTGTCCTGATTATGGCAGCGGTAGAATCAGCAAGAGGTGTGATGAATGCCCTTGAGATCTGTGAAGCTTCTGACCGGTTATTCGGAGTTGCATTATCCGGTGGAGATTACACGAAAGACTTACAGACACACATCACGGGAACCGGTATCGAGCTTATGGGTGCAAGACAGAATCTTGTGATTGCAGCCAGAGCAGCAGGGGTACAGTGCTTCGATACTGTATACACAGACCTTGATAACATGGAAGGGTTCCGTCAGGATGTAGAGACGATCCACCTTATGGGATTCGACGGAAAATCCATCATCAACCCGAGACAGATCAATACTGTACATGAGATCTATACACCAACACAGAAAGACATCATCTTTGCAGAAAAGGTTGTAAAAGAAATCGATGAAAAGAAAGCACTGGGAATCGGTGTATTTACGGTAGACGGTAAGATGATTGACATTGCATTCTACGACGGCGCAAAGAGAACGATCAGTCTGGCAAAAGCCTCAGGCGTGTACAAGGGGGATTTATAAGATGATTAATGCAGTTGGAAGAGACATTCCGGAAGAGATTCTGGAAGCAACAGGAAAAGAAGTATTTCAGGGAACACATCATTTTGATGGATATGAATATAGAAAACAGGGACCGATGACAAAGTGTGTTATCAACTCCAATGGAAGCAAACTTGTGGATAACATTCGCGACGTCCTGGAAAAATGTGGAATAAAAGATGGAATGACCATTAGTTTCCATCATCATTTCCGTGATGGTGACTATGTTGTAAATATGGTCATGAAAGAGATCCACGATATGGGAATCAAGGATATCACAATCTGTGCAAGTTCTCTTGGTAAGGCACATGCACCACTGGTTGAATATATTGAAGACGGAACAATTACGAATATTGAATCATCCGGTGTACGTGGAGCAATCGGAGAAGCTATTTCTCATGGAAAATTAAAAGGACTTGCAATCATGCGTTCCCACGGCGGACGTGTCCGTGCGATTGAAAGCGGGGAGACACAGATCGATATCGCATTCGTCGGAACTCCGACAGCAGATGAATATGGAAACTGCCGTGGTATCGGTGGAAAGTCTGACTGTGGTGTGCTCTCTTATGCAATGGCAGATGCTTATCATGCAGATAAGGTTGTAGCGATCACAGACTGCCTGGTTCCATTCCCGAACTTCCCGGCGCATATTTCTATGACAAAGGTGGATTATGTTGTTGCTGTAGATGAGATCGGTGATCCGAAAAAGATTGCAACAGGAGCAGCAAAACCAACCACAGATATGAGAAAACTGATGATGGCGGATTATTGTACACAATTTGTTGTAAATACACCATATTTCAAGGATGGATTCTCTTATCAGACAGGTGTAGGAGGTGCATCCATTGCATCTACGATTTCACTTGCCAAGATCATGAAAGAGAGAAATATCCGTATGAGATTCGGTGTGGGTGGACTGACGAAGCCAATGTGTGATCTTCTGATCAACGACCAGGTAGATGTACTTCTGGATACACAGGATTTCGACCTTGCAGCCGTAGAATCCGTAAAGAATCTGAAACATTTCCGAATCAGTGCGGGAGAGTATGCAAACCCATTTAATAAGGGAGCAGTCGTAAATAAACTGGATTTCGTTATCCTGGCCGCACTGGAAGTAGATGTGCACTTTAACTGTAACGTTGTTGTTGGATCAGACGGAATGCTGACAGGAGCACAGGGCGGACATCCGGATACTGCAGCAGGAGCAAAATGCTCTATCGTTATCGCACCACTTCTTCAGGGAAGAATTCCGGCTATCTGTACAGACGTAACAACCGTTACAACTCCTGGAGAGACTGTAGACGTAGTCGTAACAGATTATGGTATTGCAATCAACCCTAGAAGACAGGATCTGATCGAGGCAATGAAGGATGTAGATCTTCCGTTCAAGACGATCGAAGAGTTAAGAGACATCGCATACTCTATCGCAGGAGAGCCGCAGAAGGTTGAATTCGGCGACAGAGTGGTAGGAATCATCGAAAGCCGTGACGGTACGATCATGGACGTTGTAAGAGAAGTAAAGCCATTTGAATTCTCTGAGGACTAAATAAATGAAAGGAGTGGGAAAGATGGAATCTGTAAGAATGTTAAATCAGACCGGAGTGCAGACAGCAGAGCATATCGGGGTGCTCGCATACCGTGCACTTCTGGAAGAAGTCTATACCACTCCGAAACCGGGACTCGTAGATCTTGCGACGACCGGAGCACATACCGATATGGATGTGCATACATTTGAAAGAAGTGCGGCGGCACTTTGCCCCTGGTTTGTGCGGATGGCTCTTGAAGGAGAGACCTTCCAGGGGACACCCCGTGAGCTTTTTCTGAAGATCAGAACTTATGGGATCGCAGCGGAACAAAAGATGTACCGGGCAACCGGCGGCGTGAATACGCACAAGGGACTGGTCTTCACTCTTGGCATCTTCTGTGCGGCAGCGGGCAGACTGAAAAAAGAAGGAAAAAGTATAACTGTCAGGGAGCTTGTGTATATGGAACAGCTTATGACAGCAGAAGTCTTAAGAGAAGAGATTCTGCATCTGGTTTCGCCGTCAGAAGCAGAAGAACGGACGGAAAGATTTCGGACAAACGGGATAAAGAACCTGCAGGCTTATGGAACAGCAGGCATCAGAGGAGAAGCGCTTCTGGGATACCCTTCCGTCACAGAAGCAGCACTCCCGGTATTGCAGCAGGGGAAGAAAGAGGGAAGAGACTGGAATCTTGTGAAACTCCAGGCACTCATGAGTTTGATGAGTCAGGTGCAGGATTCCAATATTCTCTCAAGGACTTGTCCGGAAGTATTGGAAAATGTTCACAAAGAAGCAGAAATGTTTCTGGATGCAGGCGGTGCCTATCAGAACGACGCCGTACAGATATTACTTCAGATGGATCAGTCCTTTATACAGAGAAATATCAGTGCGGGAGGCTGTGCAGATATCCTTGCAACAGCAATTTTTCTTGATTCTTTAGTCGAAGAGGGAGAAAACGTATGATATTAGACGGAAGAACAGAAATGTTTCATTCTATGTGATTTGCTTATCGAGAAAAAATACAGGAGCTTTTCCGGTTGATATCCGGAACAAGCTCCTGAGTACATCAAAAATGTATGTATAAGACAAGGTTTAAGGAATAAACCTGTAGCCAAGCCCGCGGATCGTAATGATATGCTGCGGGCTTTGTTTATTTTCTTCAATCTTTCCGCGCAGACGATTGATGTAGACCATGATCGCATTGTCATCAATGGCAACCGTATTGCCCCAGACATGTTCATAGATCATATCTTTGGTAAATACCTGCTGCGGGTGTTTCATGAAGAGAAGAAGAAGAGCGCTTTCTTTGGCGGAAAGGATCAGTTCTTCCCCGTTTTTATAGAATCGCATCGTAGAAGAATCATAACTGAACGGACCGGCTTCCAGTATGTCGGAACTGTCCAGAACCAGATTCTTGTTTCTGCGGATCAGCGCTTTTACCTTGGCTCCGAGAACCAGAGGACGGAAAGGCTTGGTAATGTAGTCATCGGCACCGAGGGAAAGACCGTACAGGGAATCATAATCTTCATTCCTTCCGCTGACGATCATAACCGGAGTGCTGATACCCTGGCTTCGGATCTTCTTGATCACTTCGAAACCTTCCATATCGCCCAGCATAACGTCCATTAAGATGATGTCAAATGTGTGATTCTTTATAATATTGAGAGCCTCTTTTCCGGACATTGCAATGGTCGGATCGAGCTCATTACTTCTCATAACTTTCTCTAATAACTTGCAGATAGCAGGATCGTCATCTACAATCAGTACTTTATCAGCCATTTCAGGAACCTCCTTAAAACCTGTTAAAACCTTCTGAAAAGGCTATACAATCATATGAAAACATTATAATATATATTCTATATTGAAGTCAATCCGGTACGGGACAGAGTGAGTATGAGAAGTACGGAAAAAATACATCAGAATGTGAATGGTTAAGTGAAAATACACGGAAAAAGCTAAAAAGAGGAGTGAAAAAAGAGGATGCAGGAACAGAGGAAACCTGAAAAGATAAGTAAAAAATGGATCATCGGGGCAGTTCTCCTGTTGATCATTTTTTTTGTATTTGGCATACACGTATGGAAGGATTACCGGGATACGCTGATGGACAATCAGATTGAGCAGCTGAAGGTGACGACAAAAATCCTGAGTAAAAATATGGAATCTTCCATACAGGAATATGAGGATGATCTGGACTTCTTCGATGGTTTGAAAAATGCAGAAGATGCGAAAGGGATTTTCCAGAGCTATATAGAGAAAAAAGAAGTGTTCGTAGAAGATCTGTTCTGGGAGAAACAGGACGGGACATTTCTTGGAAGTGTGTCCGGGAAACAGTATAAAGACGGGATCAAGACCGCACAGATGAGTGGTAAGAAGAGTATGTACCAGATGAAAAGGGAAGATACAAAACAGGAAAAATATCTAGTAGTCAAGAAGGTGCTAGATGACGGGAACACACTCTGTCTGGTTGTAAATGAAGAGAAATATTACAATAAGATTATTTCGGATATTAAGATTGGAAGTAACGGATATATCGTGATCAAGGCCTCAGATGGAAGGATCCTCATGCATCCGGATAATGAACAGTGGGGAATCGATGTAATCGCAGGCAGAAAGGAGAGGTACCCGGAGCTTGATTTTTCCAGCCTGGAGAAGATGATCGAAGATCAGGAAAAAGGAAAAGAGGGAGTATCGGTGTACTATTCTTACTGGTGGACGAAGAAAGATCTCCCGAGGGTAAAGAAGATCAGTGTGTACGCGCCGGCGAAGATCGGGGATGATTTCCTCGTAATCAGCAGTGTGACAGACTATACCGAGTTCTACCAGCCGATTCGTGAAGGATTCACGGGATTGTTGTTCTTGTTTGCAGGAATTCTTGCAGTGTGTATGCTAGTATTCTTCCTTGCAATGAAAATGTTTCATCAGAGAAAGCAGGTAGAATCGGAAAATGCTTATCTGAAGGAACTGAATGGACTTTTGGAGGAAGTGCATCAGAATGAGGAAACTATCGCACACCAGCAGAGACTTCAGATCATGGGAACAATGACGGGGGGAATCGCGCACGAATTCAATAACTTCCTGACTCCGATCATGGGATATGCAGAACTTCTGATGATGGAGCTTCCGGAAGATTCGGAAGAATATGACAATGTTATCGAGATTTATGAAGCTTCCGAAAAAGCCAAGGATGTTGTGCGGCAGATATCAACACTCAGCCGCAAGAATGTCGAGACAGTATATAAAGAAGTACCGGCAGCGCAGATGTTAAGAAGGGCTGTGAAGATGGCAGATTCTGTATGTCCGGCAGGTATCCGGATGGAGAGTCAGATTGCACTTTCCAACCAGAGCATTCTGGGAAATGCAACGCAGATCCAGCAGGTGTTCCTGAATATCTGCGTCAATGCGGTTCATGCGATCGGAAAGAAGACGGAGGGGAAGATTCAGATCAGTGGAAATGAGATGGCATATCAGGAGATGGATGAGGAAATTAAGAAGCATCTGAATGATGTGTGGGAGAATTATATTCATATCCAGATCCGGGACAATGGATGCGGTATGGACAGTGAGACACTGCGCCAGATCTTCAATCCGTTCTTTACAACGAAGAAAGGCGGGGAAGGTACCGGCCTTGGCCTGGCACTGGCGGAGCAGATCATTTTATCTCATAAAGGATACATTTATGCAGAAAGCGAAAAGGATGTTGGCAGTACGTTCCATATTCTGCTTCCGGTCATGGAGAAGAATGGGGGTATGGAATTTGCGGAGAAGGACGAAGCACAGGATATCCGGATCGTGGCAGCAGATGATAATGTAAAGGTATTGAAGCTGCTTCAGAAGAACTTTTCCAGGCTTGGTGTCGAGATCCAGACATTTACGAATAAGAAAGAACTGTTGGACGATCTGAGGACCGGAGGGGCAGATGTATTGTTCGTGGATGAAAGTATGGAAGATATCGGCGGGATTGATTTCTGTATGTCGGTGCAGGGAAAATACCCGGATATGAAAAAGATCCTGATGGTGAGCCATATCACACGAGAGATTGCAGAGGCAAAGAGCAGGGATATTATTGACGGGTATGTGGAGAAACCAGTGTCTGCGACGACACTGCTGGAAGCGGTGAGAGATGCGGCAGACTAAACTGCAGAAATTGTAGAAACATGTATTAAAAAAAGAACAGTTTCTTAATGATTTTAAAGAGGAACCTTAACAGACTGTAAGATGAATTTCTTAAGTATGTAAGGTTCTTTTTTTATACTATAACCATCAAGAGGAAAACGAAAAAAGTACAAAGGAAAGGATGGAAGAAGAAATGAATGAAACATTGCTTGCAGTCCTCGGGTTTGCAACAGTTATAACAATTATTGTTCTGCTTCTTAGGAACGTTACGGTTCCGGCACTGGCATTCGTCGGTGTGTCAACAGTGACCACAGCTATTCTCGTGGCAACAAAAACATTTACAATTAAAGAAATGGGTGAATTCATCCAGGCCGGTGTGGAAGGTGTACATGGAACCGCTGCATTGTTTATCTTCTCGGTATTATTCTTCGGTATCATGACCGATGCGGGAATGTTCGATAAGATCATCGGAAAACTGATGAAGAAAGTAGGAAGTAACGTCGTAGGAGTTGCAGTGATGACCTGTCTGATCGCTATGATCGCACATCTGGATGGTGCGGGTGCCGCTACATTCCTGATCACAATCCCGGCTATGCTTCCGGTATACAAAAAACTTGGTATGAGACCTACAACACTGATGCTGATCTGTGTATCTGCCATGGGTGTTATGAACCTTCTGCCATGGGGCGGACCGACGATGAGAGCGGCAACCGTTCTTGGAATCGAGCCGAATAAATTATGGTTACAGATTCTTCCGATGCAGATCGTAGGTATTATCATTGCACTTGCGACAGCAGTCATCTGGGGAAATATCGAAAAGCGCAGAGGTGCCGGAACAGAAGAAGTGATGACAAAAGCTGCACTTGAGATGCGGGAAGAAGAGGAAGAAGCTGGTGTGAAAGAAAGTGATCTGGCAAGACCACAGAACTTTATCTTCAACCTGATTCTGACACTGGTTGTAATCGTATGTCTGATTTTTGTGAAGGTGCCATCCTACTATGTATTCATGATTGGTTGTGTTATCGCATTATTTGTTAACTATCCTGGAGCAAAGCTTCAGAATAAGATTATTAAGTCGCATTCCGGCCCTGCTATTATGATGGCCTCAACAATTTTATCGGCCGGAGTATTCTTAGGTGTTATGGAGCAGTCAGAGATCATGATGCACATGGCAAATGTACTGGCCGGACTGATTCCTCAGTCTATGGGAAGATTTCTCCCGGTCATTATCGGACTTCTGGCTGTACCGCTTACACTGTTATTCGATACCGACTCTTTCTTCTTCGGTCTGATGCCGATCCTGATCAGCATCGCTGGAGAATTCGGAGTGGAAGCAGCACACATTGCCATTGTTATGGTTGTATGCCGTAACTGTGCAACATTTATCAGTCCTGTTGTACCTGCAACCTTCCTTGGTGTTGGTCTTGCGGGTGTTGAGATCAAAGATCATATTAAGAAATGCTTCTTCTGGATCTGGGGTGTCAGCATTATCTGTCTGATATCCGGACTGATCCTTGGAGTGATCAAATTATAGACATTATCAATTATATTGTTATTCCTCATAAAGTTTTACCATTGCAGGACTTAAGGGTATGTTCTGCAAAAAGGGACCAGTTCGTATGAACCGGTCCCTTCTCTCTGTATTTGGAATTTAATTAGGATTTAATAATGTATCACATTCTCTTCATTCCGTATCCGTGCGATAACCTCATTTGCTTCTTCGCTTTCAAAATACCGTAATGTGCTTTCCGGAACGAGTTTTTTCAGTGTATCCATGTCGTTGTCTTTGATTGCCTGACGGACGGTGGAAGCGCTGATAGCTTTTTCGGCGTCGGTTTTTCTTGGGACGATTACGCACTCTATGTTATTTTCCGGCAGTTTTTCTGACATGATCTGGTTATAGATTCC
>CAKRCY010000047.1:0-16717 GCA_934309195.1 uncultured Dorea sp. | reverse complement strand
TGTCAAAGTAAATGCAACAGACCGATCTTTCAGAGTAACTGCAACACAGTGTTGCAGTTACCTTGAAAAATCTCCTAAATGAAAAACAATGTAAAACACAGGTTTTGGGGATTGACATCTCTGGAATCTGTGTTGTATTATATACAAAAATAATTGAATGACATTCTGTTGTTCGGTCTTATTTAATTTCAGATAAATGATCAAAAGGCAGGTCATGCTTCTCATATGACGTTGCCAGATAACCCATTTATAATTTATACAAGTGAATATGGAATAATCTGACAGATTTTACGTTGTTTTTGACATGGAAAGGAGGTATTTACAACGGTCGGATTAATATAAATAACAAGAAAGAGAGGAATTGTATGACGAAGATTCAAAAAAGTAAGAAAACGATAGCTTCGTTACTGGCAGGGATATTGTTGTGTCAGGTCTCTGCGTTTGGTGTGTCGCAGACCAGTGTGAATGCGGAAAATCCGGCAAGGCAGATGAGCTTTGAAGTTATGGGAGAAGGTTCCGTAACGGTAACGGATGTAGAGGATTGTGTGAGGACGGTCCAATCAGGCGGTGAAATAACAGTGCCCGATGGAATGTGTATACGTGTACAGGCGGATGCGGCTGAAGACACCAGGATCAGCATGAAGATACTTGATAGAGAAGGCAGATACGAGCTGGAAGACACTTCGGTGACAGAGGGGAAGAGTTACTGGCGTGATATTACAGCTATGGGGATGAATAAGAAAGTAGTCATAACATTCGGGGAAGAAGCAGGAAGAAGCAGTGTATATTCAAGAAGAATGGTACAGGCGCGGGGGAATCAGCAAAAGCCGGAAGTTGGGGATGTATTTACCGGAAATTGTGTGGTCACGGCTGTGAATGGTGGAAACGGCCATACAGTACACGGGGTAACCGTGGGCGGATTTACCGGGATCCTTGCCGGCGTTACTGCAAACGGAGGGTGTGCGGATCATACAGCTGCTGCGCCATATGCAGGGCAGGAATGCACCTATAAATACACCATCACTGCAGTGAATAAAGCAACGGGAGAAGTTACAGGGAACTTATACTGTACGAGTGTGACAGGGGCAACAGATGGAGTGACAAAAGACAGCAGCGGCAGGTTGATCGGGTATCAGAGGATCAACGGAACTGCCGTCATACATCGCAGTTACAGTGGCTATGCAAAGTTGAAAAAAGGAAAGACACTGACAGCGGTTACAGATGGTAATGCAGAATATTCCCTGGAAGGTGCGGTCTACGGAGTCTATTCGGATCGTGGTGCAACGAAAGAAAATGCGGTATTTACAACGGATAAAAACGGAGAGTCTAATACGTTGGAATTAGAAGAGGGTACGTATTATGTAAAAGAAAAGAAAGCGCCAAAAGGATATAAACTGGATGAAATGATATATCCGGTAACAGTTACATCCGGACAGACAGCAGAAGTAAATGTGAAGGATGCACCGGTGTATTCAGATATGGAATTGCTCCTGGATAAAATCGATCAGGAGAGCAAAGAGGGAAAAGCACTTGGCGGTGGAAGTCTGGAAGGTGCAGAGTTTACAGTACGCTTTTATGCAGGCAGGTATACGCAGGAATCTTTGCCTGAAAAACCTTCGAAAATATGGGTGTTAACTACCAAAAAGGAGAATGATGTCTGCAGAAGTAAACTGGAAAAAGAGTACCAGATATCTGGTGATGATTTTTATTATGCAGAAAACAGGGACAAGCCGGTGATTCCACTTGGGACGATCAGCATTGAAGAAACCAAAGCGCCAAAAGGATATATGCTGGAACAGGCTCATATAGAAGGAGATAATGGAAAACTTGCGGGAAATTATTACCTGACACAGATCGTGCAGAATGGAAACCAGGCCAATATACAGGGTGGAAACAATTATAAAATAGCAGATCGTATATGCAGAGGGGATATAGAATTCCAGAAAAAAGATGAAGAAACACAGATGGCAATGGCAGGTATTCCGTTTCAGATCACATCGGTAACGACGGGGGAATGTCACCGGATCATGACAGACGAAAATGGATATTTTTCATCTGCATCTGATTACACGAAACACAGCAAAGATACCAATAGCGGACAATCTGAAAGTGGTGTGTGGTTTGGAACGAACAGTAACGGAGAAACTGTAGAAGTAAATGATGCATATGGTGCATTTCCTTATGATACCTATCGGCTGGAAGAACTTCGGTGTGAAGAGAATGTAGATAAAGTTCTGTATAAAGGAACATTCCGCATTTCCAGGGAAAGATATATTGTCGATCTTGGGACAATACTTAATCCGGATCTTACGATTGCCACATTGGCAAAAGATGAAGCAACGGGAACACATTATTCAAATGCAGATGAAAATGTATCGATCATAGATACTGTTACTTATACAGGTTTGAAAAAAGGACAGGAATATATCATGAAGGGAACGCTGATGGACCGGGAAACAGGAAAAATGATTCTGGATAGCGAAAACAGGAACATTACTGCTTCTAAGAGATTTAAGTCGAAGACGGCAGAAGGCAGCGTGGAAGTGAAATTTGACTTTGATGGAAAGTTTCTGGCCGGAAAAAGTATTACAATATTTGAAGAATGCATGTTGGATAATACAGTGATCGCAGTACATAAAGATCTGGAAGATGTAGATCAGATGATTCATTTTCCGGAATTAAAAACTTCTGTAAAAGATGAAGTGACAGGTATGAAGATGGTAAAAGCCGAGAAAGATATGCGGATTATAGATACGGTAGAATATCATAACCTGAAAAAAGGGAAAAAATACAAGATTATCGGAACATTAATGGATAAGGAAACCGGAAAAGAAGCAAGAGATGCGTCTGGAAAAAAGATAACAGAAAGTGTAGAATTTGTTGCAAAAGGAAAAGACGGAACGGCCGAAGTAGAATTTGTATTTGATGGAAGTAACCTTGCGGGAAAGACATTGGTCGCATTTGAAAAATTATATTATGGCGATAAATTATATGCAGTACATACAGATCTGGAAGATGAAGATCAGACAATCTATGTGCCGTCAGCAGGAACAACGGCTTCTGACAAAAATACAGGGACGCATCATGCATATGCCGGTGAAAATGTAGAACTTACAGACACGATAGAATACAGAAATCTGCTGCCTGGCGAAACCTACACATTACATGGAGCGGTAGTAGAGAAGGAGACAGAAAAACGGTTGTGTGATGAAAAACAACAGGAATTTATTCCGGAAAAGGCAGATGGCTGTATTGAAATTGCATTTGAAATCAATGGAACAGATCTGGCAGGGAAAACGGCGGTCATATATGAAGAGATTAAAATAGACGGAAAAACCATCGCAGAACATAAAGATCCGGAAGCAAAGGAACAAAGCATTTATTTTCCGAAGATTGGTACAAAAGCTATGGATAAAAAGTCAAAGACGCAGGAAGGAGATGCAAGAGAAAAACAGACAATCATAGATCAGGTATCTTATGAAAATCTGCTGCCTGGCGAAACTTACATATTAAAAGGTGTTTTGATGGATAAAGCGGACGGGAAAGAAATGACAGATAAAAACAACAGAAAAATTACAGGCAGAACAACATTTACACCGGAAAAATCAACAGGAACAGTCGAAATGACATTCGAACTTGATGCACGTGAACTGGGTGGGAAAACGGTTGTGGTATTTGAGAATCTGTATGATGAGGAAGGTCATCTGATTGCAGATGAAGCGGATATAGATAATGCGGATCAGACAATTATATATAAGAAAAATGAAAAACCTGCAGTATCGCCGAAAATCAACGCAGACAATCCGAAATCATCTCCATCCATCCGTAAATCGCCGAAGACAGGAGTGGAGAATCATACATTTTTATGGATGCTGACGCTTGGATCTCTGGGAACAGCGGTTGCAGCCGGAATTGCAATTTATAGAAAAAAACGGGATTGATGAAAGACAAAGTAGTTAAATTTTTCTATGATGATATTGACGTACAGAATATTGTACGTTATAATTTAAATACAGAAAACTGTACGGAGGTGAGTGGAATGTTAGCTGTAAATTATACATCATTAAGAGAAAATATGAAAAGTTATATGGACCAAGTAACTGATGATTATGAAACAATGATTGTTACTCGTAAGAACAATAAAAATGTTGTTATGATGTCTGAAGAAGCTTACAATAATTTGATGGAAAATATTCATGTTATGGGAAATAAAGCTAATTATGACTGGCTAATGGAATCGAAAGCACAGTTAGAAAATGGGAATTTTGCTTCTCATACATTAGCTGAGGTGGCAGAAGATGAATAAAATGTTTACTGATAATGGCTGGGAAGATTACACGTATTGGCAGACAGAAGATAAGAAGACCTTAAAAAAAATCAATAATCTTATAAAAGATATTGATCGGAATGGAAACGAAGGCATAGGAAAGCCAGAGCCTTTAACAGGGAATTTATCAGGTTATTGGAGTAGACGAATTAATGATAAAGACCGATTGATTTATCGTATTGACGAACAGAATATTTATATTTTGGCTTGTAGACAGCATTATAGCGACAAGTAATAAAAGCACTAACGGAAGAAATAGAATCTTCTGTTAGTGCTTTTTTGACTGCGGATAGTGGGACTTGAACCCACACGAAGTCACCTCCGCAAGATTTTGAGTCTTGTGCGTCTGCCATTCCGCCATATCCGCATATATGTTGTTCACACAACAAAATAAATTATAACTATAAATGTACCGTATGTCAATCTTTTTTTAAAAAAAAGAAAAAGGAGGATGTGATAGATGAGGAAAGAACAGGCGGGAGCAAAAATTAACCTTTTAAAAAGAAGCAAATTGGTGTATAGTAAGATAGTGATTTTATAAGAAAATGAACTATTTAGGTGGAGAGATAAAATGAGCAGTAAAATTGTTCTGATAGATGGCCACAGTATTTTGAACCGTGCCTTTTACGGACTGCCGGATCTGACGAATGCAGAAGGCCTTCATACAAATGCAATATATGGATTTCTGACGATTATGTTTAAACTTCTGGAAGAAGAAAAACCTGACTATCTGACCGTGGCATTTGATGTCCATGCTCCGACTTTCAGACATAAAATGTATGCTGAATACAAAGGCACCAGAAAGCCGATGGCCGATGAACTGAGGCAGCAGGTTCCTGTGATTAAAGAAGTACTTCAGGCAATGGGAGTCAAGACGATTGAATGTGCCGGCCTGGAAGCTGATGACCTGATCGGTACTCTTTCCAAGCGTTGTGAGAGCAGAGATATGGAAGTTGTGGTTATTTCCGGAGACCGTGACCTGTTACAGCTGGCGACTGAGCATGTGAAGATCCGGATTCCGAAGACGAAGCAGGGCAGAACGGAGATAGAAGATTACTATGCCAGAGATGTTTTTGAACGCTATCAGGTGACACCGGAAGAATTCATCGATCTGAAAGCGTTAATGGGCGACACGGCAGATAATATTCCTGGAGTTCCTGGTATTGGGGAAAAGACAGCGACAAAGATCATTACCCAGTATCACTCGATAGAAACGGCGCACGATCATGTGGAAGAACTGAAGCCGCCGAGAGCGTCTAAATCCTTAAATGAATACTGGGATCTTGCGGTGCTCAGCAAAGAACTTGCAACAATCAATGTGAATGCTGATTTTTCATATGAACTTTCAGAAGCAAAACTGGGTAACCTATATACTGAGGAAGCATATGTCTTCTTTCAGAAACTAGAGTTTAAAAATCTTCTTTCCAGATTCGATGTTGCGGCACCGGCAAATAAGATCGAGGATGGTTTCAGGATTATCACCTCCAAAAGAGAGGCAGAAGAGATTTTTGCAAAGGCAGAAGAGGCACAGACGGCAGGAACCGTGCTTTTTAAAGATATGGAAAATGTATTGCCGTTATTTGCAGATCAGGCAGGACTCGGAGGTATCGGTCTGTGCTTTTCAAATGAAGCCATTTTTTGTATAAAAACCGGAAATGATATATCAGGACAATGGCTTTTGGAAAAACTTGCAGATGTGGCAGAAGCGGCACAGACATTTTCAATGTTTCATCTGAAAGAATCAATGAATCAGATTAAGATCCGGAAACAGGAAAATTGCTTTGATGTGAGTGTGGCGGCATATCTGCTGAATCCACTTAAGAATAATTATACATGGGAAGATGTTGCAAGAGAACATCTGGACCTGATGATTGATGAAAAGGCAGATCAGGAAATAAAGGTCTGCTATGAAGCTTATACAAATTATGCATCGGTAGAAGTCCTGAGCCGGAAATTGACGGATACGAAGATGGATACTTTGTTCCGGGAAATTGAGATGCCGCTGGTATTTACATTGTTCGATATGGAGCAGAATGGTATCCGTGTTGAGGCAGAGGCATTAAAACAGTATGGTAATCAGCTTGTCGGCAAGATCAGTGATCTGGAAAGGGAGATCTACGAAGAGGCTGGTGAAACATTTAATATTAATTCGCCAAAACAGCTGGGAGTGGTATTGTTTGAAAATATGAAGCTTCCGGGTGGCCGAAAGACAAAGACGGGTTATTCCACTGCGGCAGATGTTCTTGAAAAATTGGCCCCGGAACATCCGGTGGTTGCAAAGATTTTGGAATACAGACAGTATACAAAGCTCAAATCCACATATGCGGACGGACTGGCAAATTATATTCAGAATGATGGAAGGATTCATGGAAAATTTAATCAGACGATCACGGCAACTGGAAGAATCAGCAGTACAGAACCAAATCTTCAGAATATTCCGGTGCGGATGGAGCTTGGCCGCCTGATCCGTAAAGTATTCATTCCGGAAGATGGATACCGGTTCGTGGATGCCGATTATTCACAGATTGAACTTCGTGTATTGGCACATTGTTCCGGAGATGAGCATCTGATCCAGGCATATAAAGAACAAAGTGACATTCACCGTATTACAGCGTCACAGGTATTTCATATACCGTTTGACGAGGTAACTCCGCAGCAGAGAAGGAATGCAAAAGCTGTAAATTTCGGTATCGTGTATGGAATCAGTTCATTTGGACTGAGTCAGGACCTGAGCATTACACGAAAAGAAGCTGCAAAATATATCGATGATTATTTTGCAACCTATCCGGGAATCAAGACATTTTTGGATCATGCAGTGACACATGCCAAAGAAGAAGGGTATGTAGTAACACTGTTCGGAAGAAGACGTCCGGTTCCGGAGCTTTCTTCCAGTAATTTCATGCAACGTTCGTTTGGAGAGCGGGTGGCAATGAATTCTCCGATTCAGGGAGCGGCAGCAGATATCATAAAGATTGCAATGATCCGGGTGAATCAGAAACTGAAAAAACAGAAGATGAAATCAAGACTTGTCTTACAGGTGCACGATGAACTTCTGATAGAAGCATATGAACCGGAACTGGAAGATGTTCAAAAGATCTTAAAAGAAGAGATGGAGCATGCGGCCAAATTAAAGGTGCCGCTTGAAATAGACATGCATACAGGAGCGAACTGGTACGAAGCAAAATAAGAGGTGTGAGAGATGAAGATTATAGGAATTACCGGAGGAGTAGGCGCAGGAAAAACACAGATTTTGGAATATCTGAATAATAAATATGGTGCGACTATTTGTATGGCAGATGAAGTAGGAAAGAAACTGCAGAAAAAAGGAACAGAATGCTTTGATGAAATTGTTGCACATTTCGGAGAAGGGATTCTGGATGAAAAAGGAGAGTTAGACCGGACAAAGCTTTCAGACATTGTTTTTGCCGACAGGGTTGAACTTTCTGTCCTGAATGGGATTGTACATCCAAGAGTAAAAGAAGAAATTCAGAAGAAGATTGCAAGAGAAGAACGCAAAAGTACGAATCTGATGCTGATAGAAGGAGCACTTCTGATCGAGGATCATTATGAAGAAATCTGCGATGAACTCTGGTATGTATATGTGGAAGATTCCATCCGCAGAAAACGTCTGAAATATGCAAGAGGATACGAGGACTGTAAGGTGGATCAGATTTTTGAAGCACAGCTTCCGAAAGATCTGTTCATGCGTCACTGTGACCGGGTGATCGACAACAGCGGACAGTTTGAAGAGACAAAGATCCAGCTGAATAAGATCATAGAAGACTTATAGAAAGGCAGATAATATTTAATATGAGATTATGCAGTATTGCAAGTGGAAGCAGTGGAAACTGCATCTATGTAGGAGATGCTCAGACGCATCTTCTGGTTGATACCGGTATCAGCAAAAAAAGGATAGAAGAAGGGCTGGCAAAATTGGAGATAAAAGGCGATGAACTGGAAGGTATCCTGATCACGCATGAGCATGTGGATCATATTCAGGGACTTGGCGTGTTCAGCAGAAAATATGAGATTCCAATCTATGCGACGCCTGGAACTATTGCGGGAATCCGAAATTATAAAAAGCTGGGAAACCTCCCGGACGGACTGTTGCATGAGGTAGAGGTTGATCAGCCGTTTTCACTGGGAACACTGAATATTGATCCGTTTGCAATCTCCCATGATGCGAACGAACCATCCGGATACCGGATAGATAACGGTAAAAAGGCAGTTGCGGTTGCAACAGACCTTGGAATATATGATGATTATACCGTAGAACATCTAAAAGATTTGAATGCGGTCGTTCTGGAAGCAAATCATGACATACATATGTTGGAAGTAGGACCATATCCATACCCCCTGAAACGGAGAGTTATGGGAGATAAGGGACATCTGTCTAACGAATTGTCAGGAAAGCTTCTTTGCGATATATTACATGATGACTTGCAGTATGTCGTTCTTGGGCATCTGAGTAAAGAGAACAATTATGAAGAACTGGCATATGAGACGGTCAGACTGGAGATCAGCATTGGTGATAATCCTTACAAGGGAAATGATATTCCGATGATGGTAGCAAAACGGGATCAGGTATCTGATATCATTACATTATAAGAAACGTAAAATGTAAGAAAGAAACAATGGCGAAGACAATAGGAGGAGAACAAATCATGAAGAAATGTGTAATCACAGTTGTAGGAAAAGACACCGTAGGTATTATTGCAAAAGTATGTGAGTATCTTGCAGGAGCAAATGTTAATATCCTTGATATCTCTCAGACCATCGTAGATGGATACTTTAATATGATGATGATTGTTGATGTGACAAATTGCAGCAAAGAAGTGGCTGTGGTTTCAAAGGAACTGGAAGAGATCGGAACTTCTATCGGTGTTGCCATTCACTGCCAGAGAGAAGAAATATTTGAAAAAATGCACAGATTATAAGCAGATTAAAAATATTCACGGAAAGGCAGGAAAAACACATGATAAACAGATATGAAGTATATGAGACAAATCAGATGATTGCAGAGGAGAATCTGGACGTGCGTACAATTACCCTTGGAATCAGCCTGTTGGATTGTATAGATGCAGACCTTGATAAATTAAATGAAAATATTTACAACAAGATCACTACCGTTGCGAAAGATCTTGTGAAGACCGGAGAGGCAATCGAGCAGGAATTTGGTATTCCGATCGTTAATAAACGAATCTCCATAACACCGGTAGCACTGATCGGCGGTGCGGCATGCAAAAGTCCTGAGGATTTTGTTACGATTGCAAAGACATTGGATAAAGCAGCAAAAGAAGTCGGCGTAAATTTCATCGGTGGTTATTCGGCACTGGTGTCAAAGTCTATGACAACAAGTGATGAGAATCTGATCCGCTCGGTTCCGCAGGCACTCGCATGTACAGACCGTATCTGCAGTTCGATCAATGTGGGATCAACAAAGACCGGTATTAACATGGATGCAGTACGTCTGTGTGGTGAAATTGTAAAGAAAACAGCTGAAGCAACAAAAGAAAATGATTCTCTCGGATGCGCAAAACTTGTAGTATTCTGTAATGCGCCGGACGATAATCCGTTCATGGCAGGTGCATTCCTTGGTGTAACAGAAGGAGACGCTGTGATCAATGTCGGCGTCAGCGGACCAGGTGTTGTAAAGCATGCGATTGAACAGGTGCGGGGCAAAGGCTTCGAAGAGTTATGTGAGACGATTAAAAAGACAGCATTTAAGGTAACACGTGTCGGACAGCTGGTTGCCGGAGAAGCATCCAAACGTCTTGGCATTCCATTTGGAATTATTGATCTGTCGCTGGCACCGACTCCGGCGGTTGGAGACAGCGTCGCAGAGATTCTGGAAGAAATCGGTCTGGAGCGTGTTGGCGCGCCGGGAACGACGGCAGCGCTTGCAATGTTAAATGACCAGGTTAAAAAGGGCGGTGTTATGGCTTCTTCTTACGTAGGCGGATTGAGTGGTGCGTTCATCCCTGTCAGTGAAGACAAAGGTATGATCGATGCAGTGGAAATGGGTGCACTCACAATTGAAAAACTGGAAGCAATGACATGTGTATGTTCGGTAGGACTGGATATGATTGCGATTCCGGGTAAGACAAGTGCTTCTACAATTTCCGGAATTATTGCAGATGAGATGGCAATTGGTATGGTGAATCAGAAGACGACCGCAGTACGTCTGATTCCGGTTATCGGAAAAGATGTCGGAGAGACGGCAGAATTTGGAGGTCTTCTCGGATATGCACCGATCATTCCGGTCAATGAATATGACTGCAGTGCGTTTGTGAACAGAAAAGGAAGAATTCCGGCTCCTGTACACAGCTTTAAGAACTAAAAAGAGAGCAGAACTATAAGAAAAACGTGTAGCATATGATAATGAATACAATTTATATTATCATATGCCGCACGTTTTTTTGTGCCCAGACAGGAAAGGAGCGCTGCTGGCGAAAGAATGATTGATATATTATACACGTATGATCTGCTTTTGGTATTCGTTTATGAAAGGGATTCCGAACTTGTCGGACACTACGCTTTCGTACAGATCTGATGCAAAAGTGGTCTGATCCAGCATGCGTATTGTTTCCGGAAGAAGCGAATCTGTCTGTCCTAATTTTGTAATGACCGGAATGCTGGCATTTTCTTTTATCTGACGCAGCACATCGGCATGTTCTTTGCGAAATCCAAGAATTCTGGTATAGATGCTGGAAGATTCCCGGTATCTCAACATATCTTCTTTTTTTACAGCTAACAGAATATGCAGCAGACCTCTGCTGATACGGCTGTAAGTCAGTTCTTTTGTTTTTAAAAGCTGACAGAACTGCTCGAAGTTCAGAAACTGATTCCGGTTCCGGATGATACGGTTTGCAAGATCTTCGGATATATCCTGATACTCACATAGAGATCTCCGGGTTTCGCAGAGCAGGCGGTATTTTAATAAAAGGGAGAAATCATTTGTTTCAATGGGACAAGATTGATTCCATGCATTCCGTAACAGGCGCAGGGCGTTTTCGGGAAGCTGGTTCTGCAACAGTTCGGAGAATCCATCCGGTGTCTGCGCCTCCCAATGCCTCAGGGCATTCCGAATGGCAGAAGCAGAACTTGACTGTGGCTGGAGGTTTGTGTCGTGGTATCCGGAAGAGTCCCGCTTTAACGTGTATGGGACCATCCTGCTGTTCTGCTTTTTCAGCGCTTTCAGATATTCAATCCCAAGAATATTATTGGGCTCAGAAAGAATCTGTGAAACGAAGGTCTCACCGGTTAATTTTTCCAAAGCCTGGTGTCTGGCGGCAGGAAAAGAATGTCCTTTTTTTAATGCGTCCTGAAGCATATGGCTGTAAGTATCTGATTCGGAGAGCAGAAGCTGTGCAATATCCTGTAAAACAGAAAGATCTCCGCATTCACTTCCAAAGCATAATGTATCGATGCATCCCAGACCTTCCAGAATAGAGATGGCGCCTTGGGCGAAGAATTCGGCACTGCCGGATGCATAGCAGACAGGAAGCTCGCAGATAGCCGATGCACCGTTTAGAAGTGCCATATGCGCACGGGAATGCTTGGATAGAAGCGCAGGAGTTCCGCGCTGTACATAATCGCCGCTCATGACGATTACAACCCGGTCGGCACCGGTCAGTTCCCTGGCCTTTTCTATATGATAAAGATGTCCGTTGTGAAATGGGTTATATTCTGTGATAAGTCCAACAGTTTTCATGAAAATCTCCTTGTATAACATTCTGAAATTGATTATACTATACAATGATCTGGTACGCAAATGTGATGTTTGCCGGGCGAGATCCGAAGAAAGGAGGATGCATATTATTATGGAAGAAAACAGGAACGAGGAAGCCTTAACGGCAGACGGGCAAAAAGATGATGACATTGATTATGTAGAAGACAGAGAAGAACTGACCGAAGAACGCATCAAGGATATGCTGGATGCCAGAGAATATAAAGAACTGAAAGAAGAACTGGAAACAAATATGTATCCGGTGGATCTTGCGGAGATTCTGGAAGAATTTGACCAGAAACACATGGTACTGGTATTCCGTCTGCTCGCAAAAGAAGAAGCGGCAGAGACATTTTCATATATGAACAGTGATATGCGCGAAGACCTGATCAATGCACTGACGGATTCCGAACTGGAAGAGATTATGGAGGAAATGTATCTGGATGATACCGTTGATGTGCTGGAAGAGATGCCTGCCAACGTGGTAGACAGACTGCTGATGGTGACAGATGCAGAAAAACGTCAGCAGATCAATCAGCTTCTTCAGTATCCGGAGGACAGTGCCGGAAGTGTGATGAATGTAGATTATATTGCCCTGCGAAGAGAGATGACGGTTGCTGATTCTATATTAAAAATAAGACAGGTTGGTCTCAACCGGGAGACGATTTATACCTGTTATGTGACAGAACAACGTCATCTGATCGGGCAGGTTGACATAAAAGAACTGCTGACCAGCAGTGAATCCAAGACGATTGAAGAGATCATGGATACGAATATGTTGTATGCCCGTACGACAGACGATCAGGAAGACGTTGCCAATATCATTACAAAATATGGTCTGATCGCGTTGCCGATCGTAGATCATGAAAACTGTATGGTCGGTATTGTAACCGTTGATGATGCGATGCAGGTACTTCAGGATGAGACGACGGAAGATATCAGCATCATGGCCGGTGTCAATCCAAATGAAGATTCGTATTTCGGGACATCGATATTCGATCATGTAAAGAGCCGTATTCCCTGGCTGTTGTTTCTGATGCTGTCTGCGACAGTAACACAGATGATCATGAACAGCTATGAGAATGCACTGGCACTGATGCCGCAGCTTGCAGGATTTGTTCCGATGCTTACCGGAACCGGAGGAAACTGTGGATCGCAGAGCTCGACACTCGTGATCCGCGGACTTGCTGTCGGAGAGATTGAATTTTCAGATCTGTTTAAAGTAATCTGGAAAGAGATCCGCATTGCATTCTGTATCAGTATCATACTGTCTGTGGTAAATGGAATTCGTATTATGCTGATGGGACAGGGAGATGCCATGATGGCATTTACCATTGGTCTTACGATGGCTTGTACAGTGTTGATCGCAAAAGTAGTCGGATGTACACTGCCTCTGATCGCCAAGAAGATCGGACTTGATCCGGCAATCATGGCGACACCATTGATCTCTACACTGGTTGATATCAGTACGATCAGTGTATATTTTGCAATCGTAAGTTACGTATTTCATTTATAATACTGTGAAATTGCAATAGTTTTTGTCCAAAGCAGGATGAATATTGTACATTGTACGCAAAAAGAGACATAAGATTACCGTAAGAGCCCTTGTCCGCAAGGGTTCTTTGTATTATAATGAAAATACTGAGAAAAATATTTGGAAAGGAGTCTATTTATCATGGGATTTATAGATGAAATCAAAGCAAAAGCAAAAAGTTGTAAAAAAACAATCGTTCTTCCAGAGAGCGAAGACATCAGAACTTATGAGGCAGCAGAGGCAATCTTAAAAGAAGGGACAGCTAATCTGGTCCTGATCGGAAGCGAAGAAGAGATCGCTAAGAATAAAGGGGATTTCGATATCACAGGAGCAACAATCGTTGACCCTGCTACATATGAGAAAACAGATGAATATGTAGCAACACTTGTTGAACTGAGAAAGAAAAAAGGAATGACAGAAGAACAGGCAAGAGAGATTCTTCTTACGAACTACTTATACTATGGTGTAATGATGGTTAAGATGAAAGATGCAGACGGAATGGTATCAGGAGCATGCCACTCTACAGCAGATACACTCCGCCCATGCCTTCAGATCCTGAAGACAAAACCGGGAACAAAACTTGTTTCAGCATTCTTTGTAATGGTAGTACCTGATTGTGATATGGGAGAGAATGGAACATTCGTATTCGCTGACTGCGGATTGAATCAGAATCCTACATCAGAAGAACTTGCAGCAATCGCCCAGTCTTCAGCAGAAAGTTTCAAACAGCTTGTTGGTGCAGATCCGAGAGTTGCCATGCTTTCTTATTCAACAATGGGAAGCGCAAAACACGATGATGTAACAAAAGTACAGGAAGCTGTTAAGATCGCAAAAGCAGAGAACCCGGATCTTATGTTAGATGGAGAGATGCAGCTTGACGCAGCACTTGTTCCTTCTGTAGGAGCAGCAAAAGCACCTGGAAGCCAGGTTGCAGGAAAAGCTAACACATTGATCTTCCCTAACCTTGATGCAGGAAATATCGGATATAAACTTGTTCAGCGTCTTGCAAAAGCAGAAGCTTACGGACCAATGACACAGGGAATCGCAGCACCTGTTAATGACCTTTCAAGAGGATGCAGTGCGAAAGATATCGAAGGCGTTGTTGCAATTACAGCAGTTCAGTGCCAGAACCAGTAAGATCTAAGAAGGAGAAAATAGAATGAAAGTATTAGTAATCAACTGTGGAAGTTCATCTTTAAAATATCAGCTGATCGATATGGAGAATGAAAGCGTTCTCGCAAAAGGTCTCTGCGAAAGAATCGGAATCGAAGGTTCTGTATTGACACATAAACCTACCGGAAAGGACAAATATGTAGTAGAAACAGCTATGCCGGATCACAGCGTAGCAGTAAAACTTGTACTGGATGCCCTGATGGATTCCGAACATGGTGTAATTGAGAATGCGGATGAGATTACAGCAATCGGACACCGCGTACTGCATGCGGGAACTGTTTACAGTGATGCAACACTCGTAACAGAAGATGTGAAAAAAGTTGTACGTGACTGCTTTGACCTCGGACCACTTCACAATCCGGCTAACTTAATCGGAATTGAAGCATGTGAAGAAGCTATGCCTGGAAAACCAAATGTAGCAGTATTTGATACAGCATTTGGTATGAATATGCCACAGAAAGCAGCTATGTATGGTATCCCATATGAATATTATGAGAAATACAGCATCAGAAGATACGGATTCCACGGAACAAGCCATATGTTCGTATCTGGCGAGACATGCAAGATGCTTGGAAAAGATGACGCAAAAGTTATCGTCTGCCATCTTGGTAACGGAGCCAGCATCTCTGCTTCCATCGGTGGAAAATGTGTAGATACAAGTATGGGACTTACTCCTTTGGAAGGTCTGATCATGGGAACACGTAGTGGTGATGTTGATCCTGCAGTTGTACAGTTCATCTGCAATCATGAGAACATCAGTGTTGATGAGATGCTTACAATCCTTAATAAGAAATCCGGCCTTCTTGGAATGACAGGAATTTCTTCTGACTTCCGTGACGTAAGAAAAGCCAGCGAAGAGGGAAATGAAAGAGCAGCACTTGCACTGGATGCTTACAGATACCGTGTAGCCAAATACATTGGTTCTTATGTAGCAGCACTCAATGGTGTGGATGCAATCACATTTACAGCAGGTGTTGGTGAAAACTCATGGGAGATGAGAAGCGAGATCTGCGAATACCTCGGATACCTTGGCGTTGAAGTTGACGAAGAAAAGAACAAAGCAGCAATCGGTGAGCAGGCAGTTATCTCTACACCTGATTCAAAAGTAAAAATTATCGTCCTTCCAACAAACGAAGAGTTAGCAATTGCCCGTGAAACAGTTAAATTAGTTTAATAATTTATTGTTGACAAATCAAAATTACATGATATAATAGTCTAGTGTGTGAATAGGAGACGATACTATGATATTAAACCTATCCGACGTTCTGTCTGAACAGCATAAAGCAATACATCAATCTGTTCCGATTGAAATGACTTGTTTCAGGTCTGAGATGGGAAGTTATGTGATTACAGATAAGACACCGCTTGAGTTGTCGGTAGAATATGCAGGCGACCGCAAGCTTGAAGTGACCGGAAAAGCTGAGATTATATCTTTTGCTCCGTGTGACAGATGTCTGGAAGATGTAGAAGTGAAGGTAATACTTGACTTTAAACATAAGATTGATACAGAGTCAGATGCATATGATCAGTCAGAAGATTTAGACGAGAATAACTATATTGACGGATATAGCTTAGATGTAGAGCAATTGGTCTACAACGAGTTATTGGTAGGGTGGCCGACGAAAATTCTATGCAGCGAAGACTGTAAAGGTATTTGCAACGTATGTGGTCAGAACCTGAATAAAGGTACCTGTAACTGTGAAGATACGGGGCTCGACCCTAGAATGTCAGTTATCCGTGATGTATTTAAGAATTTTAAGGAGGTGTAACCTATGTCAATTTGTCCAAAGAATAAATCTTCTAAAGCAAGAAGAGACAAAAGAAGAGCAAACTGGAAAATGAGCGCACCAAACCTGGTAAAATGCAGCAAGTGTGGCGAATTAATGATGCCTCACAGAGTATGCAAGGCTTGTGGTTCATACAACAAAAAAGAAATCATTGCTCAGGATTAATT
>CAKRCY010000046.1:0-17039 GCA_934309195.1 uncultured Dorea sp. | reverse complement strand
TGTCAAAGTAAATGCAACAGACCGATCTTTCAGAGTAACTGCAACACAGTGTTGCAGTTACCTTGAAAAATCTCCTAGAAATTAGCAGTAATTGAATCAGATAAAAAGAGTTGACAATACCAGAGAATGTCACCTATAATGTTTTATAAATATTCAGTGAAATGCTGTAAAGATGCAATAATCGCCCTGAGCTTGCAGCTTAGGGCTTTTCTTTTTTATAGAGAAGCAAAAATTCAAGGAGGTAGTATATGAAAAAGATCAGTGGAAATAAATTATTGGTAAAAGCACTGAGAGAAGAGCAGGTAGACACAATTTTCGGGTATCCGGGAGCCTGTACGATCGATATCAGTGATGAACTTTATAAGCAGGATTATACGAAGGTAATCCTTCCGAGACAGGAAGTGGCACTGGTACATGAGGCAGATGCTTATGCAAGATCAACCGGAAAAACAGGGGTGTGTCTGGTTACAAGCGGGCCGGGTGCAACGAATCTTGTGACAGGTCTTGCGACTGCCTATTACGACAGTGTGCCACTGGTATGCTTTACGGGGCAGGTGTCCAGACATTTGATCGGAAATGATGCGTTCCAGGAAGTAGATATTGTCGGAATTACCAGAAGCATTACGAAATATGGTGTTACGGTCAGAAACAGGGAAGATCTCGGACGAATCCTGAAAGAAGCATTCTATATTGCAAGAACAGGAAGACCGGGTCCGGTCTTGATCGATCTTCCGAAAGATGTGATGGGAGAACTGGGCAGTGCCGAATATCCGGACGAAGTGAATATCCGGGGATATAAGCCGAATACCCATGTACATGTCGGACAGTTAAAGCGTGCGGTCAAGATGCTTTCCAAGGCAAAGAAACCATTATTCCTCGCAGGTGGAGGTATCAACATAGCACATGCCAACGAAGAATTTACAAAACTGGTGGATGTGACGAATGTTCCGGTTGTAACAACAGTTATGGGACGTGGAGCGGTTCCGACTACACATCCGCTATATATAGGAAACCTTGGAATGCATGGTGCTTATGCATGCAATATGGCGGTAAATGAATGTGACCTGTTATTCTCAATCGGAACCAGATTCAATGACAGAATCACAGGAAAGCTGCATTCATTTGCACCGAATGCACAGATTGTACATATTGACATTGACACAGCCGCAATTTCTAAAAATGTGCAGGTAGATGTGCCGATCGTAGCAGATGCCAAAGAAGCCGTTACGAAGATGTTAGAGTATGTCACTCCTTGTGAGACAGAAAACTGGCTGGATACGATCGAAGACTGGAAAGCGGAACATCCGCTGAAGATGAAAAAGAAACCGATCATGACGCCTCAGGATGTTATTGAGGCAATTAACCGGATCTTTGATGAGGCGATCATTGTAACGGATGTCGGACAGCACCAGATGTTCACAGCACAGTTTATTGAGATCACAGAAAAGAAAAAGCTTCTGATGTCCGGAGGACTCGGAACAATGGGATATGGTATGCCGGGAGCGATCGGAGCGAAGATTGGAAATCCGGATACACCGGTCATCTCAATCTCCGGAGACGGTGGCTTTCAGATGAACAGTCAGGAACTGGCAACCGCAGTGTTGGAAGAACTTCCGATCATCAGTTGTATCTTTAATAATAATAATCTTGGAATGGTACGTCAGTGGCAGAAATTATTCTATGGAAAGCGCTATTCCATGACATGTCTGCGCTCGGGAGCAGCCTGCAGAGGAAAATGCGGAGAGGTTGAATGTCCGGTTTACACACCGGATTTTATGAAACTGGCAGACGCTTATGGTGCAAAAGGCATCCATATTACGAAAAAAGAAGAGATCGAGCCGGCATTCAGAGAAGCTATGAAGAGTACAAAGACACCATATATCCTGGAATTCGACATTGATCCGGAAGATCTGGTATATCCGATGGTAAAACCGGGCGGGACACTGGAAGATCTGATCATGGATTGTTAGGAAGAAGAGGACAGGAGGAAAAAACGATGAATAATAATGGTATGAAAAAACGATGGATTTCCTTATATGTAGAGAACCAGGTAGGAGTTCTGTCCAAAATCTCGGGACTGTTCTCCGGAAAATCTTATAACCTGGACAGCCTGACTGTTGGTACGACAGAAGATCCGACCGTGTCCAGAATGACGATCGCAACGGTCAGCGATGATGAGACTTTTGAACAGATCAAGAAACAGCTGAACCGTCTGGTAGAAGTGATCAAGGTCATCGATTTTACAGATGTGTTCGTCCGTATGAAAGAAATACTGTATGTCAAAGTGCGGAAATGCTCAAAAGATGATAAAGTGGAGTGCTTCCAGATCGCAGAGACATTCAAGGCAAAAATCATTGATTACGGCAAAGACAGTGTGCTGCTGGAATTTGTACAGACGGCAACGAAAAATGATGCAGTGATCAAACTTATGAAAGAAGAATTCACCAGTATTGAAGTTGTACGAGGCGGAAGTGTGGGAATTGAATCCATAAGTATGATGGAAAGATAAAAAAACAGAGTGCACTCTTGAATTTTAAAAACAGTAGTATTATAATAAGACAAGATGATAAATCAAACATTTGTTTAAAGGACGGAGGAGTCACAATGGAGAAGAAAAATATTGACTGGTCAAACATAGGATTTGGCTATATGAAGACAGATAAGAGATATGTTTCCAATTTTAAAAACGGAGCATGGGATGAAGGTACACTTACCTCCGATGATCAGATTACTATCAGTGAATGTGCAGGCGTACTTCAGTATGCACAGACATGTTTTGAAGGAATGAAAGCGTATACCACAGAAGACGGTCATATCGTAACATTCCGCCCGGATTTAAATGCAGCAAGAATGGCAGATTCGGCAGCAAGACTTGAGATGCCGGTATTCCCGGAAGATAGATTTGTAGATGCTATTAAACAGGTTGTAAAGGCTAATGCAGCTTATGTACCGCCATATGGATCAGGAGCAACCTTATATGTCAGACCATATATGTTCGGTTCCAGTGCGGTAATCGGTGTAAAACCTGCAGATGAGTATCAGTTCCGTGTGTTTGCAACACCGGTTGGACCATATTTCAAAGGCGGCGCAAAACCGATTACGATCAAGGTGTCTGATTTCGATCGTGCAGCACCGCATGGAACAGGTCATGTAAAAGCCGGACTGAACTATGCAATGAGTCTTCACGCAATCGTAACAGCTCATGAAGAAGGATACGATGAGAATATGTATCTGGATGCAGCAACCAGAACAAAAGTAGAAGAGACCGGTGGAGCTAACTTTATCTTTGTAACAAAAGATAACAAAGTCGTAACACCGAAATCATCTACAATCCTTCCATCTATCACAAGACGTTCTCTGATGTATGTTGCAGAACACTATCTTGGACTGGAAGTAGAAGAAAGAGAAGTTTATTTAGATGAACTTGGCGACTTCGCAGAATGCGGACTTTGCGGTACAGCAGCAGTTATCTCTCCGGTAGGAAAGATCGTTGACCACGGCAAAGAGATCTGTTTCCCAAGCGGAATGGAAGAGATGGGACCAATTACAAAGAAATTATATGAGACATTAACCGGTATTCAGATGGGACACATCGAAGCTCCGGAAGGATGGATCTGCAAGATCTGTTAATTGATTTAGAGATGTTGAAAATGTAGAAAGAAGAGACAGGACACTGTGTAAATAGCTGGCTTGTCTCTTTTTTTACCCGGATTATAAAATCGTAAGGAGTGGTTGCATGAAACATATGTTGTGTTCAACAATGAAAAATTATAAAAAGGAATATCTTCCCAAAGATATTTTCTCAGGGATCATCATGGCAGCAGTGTCAATCCCTATCTCGATGGGCTATGCACAGATTGCCGGACTGCCTGCAGTATATGGACTATATGGTTCGGTATTTCCGATTCTGTTCTTTGCACTGTTCTCAACATCGCAGCAATTCATTTTCGGAGTCGATGCGGCACCGGCAGCAATTGTCGGAGCAGCGATGGTATCACTTGGAATTGAAAGCGGAAGTGAAGCGGCAATGCAGTATGTGCCTGTGATCGCACTTCTGACCGGAATCTGGCTGCTGCTGTTTTATTTCTTAAAAGCAGGAAGATTCGTGGACTTCATTTCGACACCGGTGATGGGAGGATTTATCAGCGGGATTGCACTGACGATCATTCTGATGCAGATACCGAAGATTCTTGGCGGAAAGGCCGGATCCGGAGAACTTCCGGAACTGCTCAGACATATTGCAGAGACGTGCAAAGAAATCAGCTGGTTATCAGTGGCACTCGGTGTGGGAGCGTTGCTGCTGCTTCGTGTGGCGGGAAAAGTAATCCCGAAATTCCCGGCAGCGATCGTGATCATGGCAGCAGGGGTAGCGGCAACGATGCTCTTCCATGTAGATGAACATGGCGTGGTACTTTTGGATGCGGTAGAAAAAGGACTTCCGAAGCTGGTACATTTCCGATTCGCGGGAATTGATCTGAGACAGGCACTTGGAAGAAGTCTGATGATCGCAGCGGTTATCATGTCAGAGACACTGTTGTCGGAGAATAATTTTGCCATGAAGAATGGCTATAAGATTGATGAAAATCAGGAGATCCTGGCTTGTGCAGTGGGAAATATCGCAGCGGCATGTGTGGGCTGCTGTCCGGTGAATGGCAGCATCTCCAGAACATCCATGAATGAACAGTATGAAGGAAAGACACAGGCGGTATCTGTCGTAGCGGCAATTACGATGGCAGCTGTATTGTTATGTGCAACTGGATTTATCGGATACCTGCCGGTTCCGGTTCTGACAGCAATCGTAATCTCGGCATTGATGAATGTAGTAGAACTGCATCTGGCGGTGCGTTTATTTAAAGTAAGCCGTAATGAATTCTATATCTTTGTGGCTGCGTGTGTGAGCGTATTATTTCTGGGTACTATTTATGGTGTGGTGATCGGATTGCTGCTTTCTTTTGTAGCGGTGGTACTTCGTGCGACAAATCCTCCGAGGTCTTTCCGCGGTATGATTCCGGGAAAAGAGGCTTATTACGATCTTAAGAGAAACCGTAACGCATATCCGATACGCCATACGATCATTTACCGGTTCAGTGAGAACCTTTTCTTTGCAAATGTAAAGATATTCCAGTCGGACATTGAGAACAGTATCAAAGAGGATACAGAGGTTGTAATCGTGGATGCGGCTGCCATCAACAGCATTGACATTACGGCAGCAGACCGGCTGGAAATGATGGCAGAAAATTTTGATAAGAAAGGGATCCGGTTTTACATTACAGAGCATTCCGAAAATGTAAATGAACAGATGCGGAGTCTTGGGATCGGTCATCTGATCGAGAAAGGAAAAGTCAGAAGAACGATTCTTGCAGCACTGCAGGATGCGGGTGTTGCAACGCCGGAAATGAGTATGGAATCGGAAAAATATCCGGGTATCCAGATGCCGTGGCAGTTGGAAATCCCGGCGGCAGTGCATGCAGTTCACGAAGCAATGATCCCGGCAGAAGAAGAGAATACATTAGAAGAATTCGCATGGGCGTTCGGTGATGATGCGGTGGAAGAGATGGAAAAGAAAGTTCATCAGGTTATGGAACAGATTCACAGACTCCCGGATCTGGAAAGGCTTGCAGACGTAGGATTTGAGGAGAAACTCAAAAACTGGCATTCACTGGGGGCACTGGATGAAGATGAAATCTTAAGGCGAATGGAAATGCATCTGGATGAACTTCCGGAGAATCTGCGGGGAGACAGAAAAGTGATCCTGCAGTTGATCGAAAAGAGAAGACGCAAGATCGAACAGCAGTTATTACTGCATCATCCGGAGATCCTGGATCATCTGAAAAAGAACCGCGAACGACTGGAGAAACGGCTGGAAAAACAGAATCCGGAGGCGGCGAGAAAGCTGCATGAATGGGAACGCCAGATGCGGGAAAAATAGAAAAGCCGTGAGAATAAGGGAATTTCCTGACAGCCGGAATATGCAGGGAATATGCAGAAAATATGCAGGAATATACAGGAATACGCCGGATAACCTTGCGTGGAAGTAGATTTCTTGCTATAATACATGAGTATATTGGACAATAGTTTGCAATTTATAGGAGAGTACAGAAGAATGAACGATTTAGAAATGTACAGAGAACAGCTGGCTCTGTGTGATGATAAGATTATTGATGCGCTGGTAGAGCGTAATGCTATTATTGAAAAGATCATGGCATATAAAGAAGAATATGGTATGCCGATCTTACAGCCGCATCAGGAAGAAAAACAGAAGAGAAGACTGGAAGAGAAACTGGAAGAAAATAAATATAAAGAAGAAATCTTTGATGTGTTCGGATGCATCTTGCGTAACAGTAAGAGAATCCAGGCAAGAAAACTCTTTGATTATAACATTGTACTGATCGGATTCATGGGGGCCGGAAAGTCAACAATTTCCGATTATCTGAGTACGATGTTTGATATGGATATTGTAGAGATGGATCAGGTGATCGCAGAACGTGAAGAGATGAGTATTCCGGATATCTTTGCTACATATGGCGAAGAATATTTCCGCGATCTGGAGACGAATCTTCTGATCGAGATGCAGTCGCATAAGAATGCAGTGATCTCATGCGGCGGTGGTGCGGCCTTAAGAGAGAGAAATGTGGCAGAGATGAAAAAGAACGGAAGAGTTGTTCTTCTTACTGCTACACCGGAGACAATTTTTGAACGTGTAAAAGACAGCAATGACAGACCGGTATTAAATGGCAGAAAGAATGTCAAAGGCATTTCGGAACTTATGGAGCAGCGCCGTGAGAAATATGAAGCGGCAGCAGATATTGTAATCAATACAGATAATAAGACCGTTCTTCAGATCTGTGAAGAACTGGTACAGCGTCTGCAGGAGACAGAAGAATAATATGTTTGATAGATTTTTTCCGGACCGGTATGTGGCATCCACGTATGTGATTGATTTTGAAAAATTATATGAAGAGGGTGTACGCGGACTGATCTTTGATATTGATAATACGCTGGTTCCGCACGGGGCGCCGGCGGACGAGCGGGCAAAGGAATTATTTGCCAGACTGAAAGCAATCGGATTCCGATGCTGTCTGATCTCGAATAACCAGAAGCCAAGGGTAGAGATGTTCAATAAAGATATCCAGGTGGACTATGTTTATAATGCGCACAAGCCATCAACCAGGAATTATCTCAGGGCAATGGAGATTATGGGGACAGACAGAAAGAGTTCTGTATTTATCGGAGACCAGCTTTTTACAGATGTATGGGGAGCAAAACGTGCCGGAATCCCGAATATTCTGGTAAAACCGATACATCCAAAGGAAGAAATCCAGATCGTTCTGAAGCGTTATCTGGAAAAAATTGTGTTACATTTCTACAAGAAGAGTCAGAGACACGAAAAAAAGGTTGAAAAATAATATCATGTATTATAGAATAATATGAGATGAAATTACGTAAGCGTGTATACGCGATTTAAGGAGGATAAGGTAATGGCTAAAGTTTCAGCAGGAGACATCCGCAATGGTGTAACAATCGAAGTTGACGGAAAAGTATGTCAGGTTATTGATTTCATGCACGTAAAACCTGGTAAAGGTGCAGCTTTTGTGCGTGTTAAGATGAAAAATATTATCGACGGTGGTGTGGTAGAGACAACATTCCGTCCTACAGAGACATTTGAACAGGCTCACATTGAAAGAAAGAAAATGCAGTATCTGTACAACGATGGTGAGTTCTATAACTACATGGACAACGAGACATTTGAGCAGATTATGATCAGCGCAGATGATGCAGCAGATTCTATGAAGTTTGTAAAAGAAAATGAAGAAGTATCTATCAGCTTCTATCAGGGAAATGCATTTGCAATCGAGCCGCCACTCAGTGTTGAACTGGTTGTAACAGAGACAGAGCCGGGTGTAAAAGGTAACACAGCTACAGGTGCTACAAAGCCGGCTATCGTTGAGACAGGTGCGAAAGTTAACGTTCCGCTTTTCGTTGATCAGGGCGAGACAATCAAGATTGATACCCGTACAGGAGCATACCTCTCAAGAGCATAAGAGTCATAAGAATTCTAAATTAAATAATTATAAAAAGCCTTGCATTTTGTGCAGGGCTTTTTTATAATCTAATTACCATAATATTTCAGAAACAATTCAAGAGATGTTCTGTTATCTCAGGCGGTAATATCACCGCAGATTTTCAAGATGATTTTTGTATATTGCTGGATAGGAAGGAGCTTTTATGACATATTTTCAGTTTATCCATGCAGTAGAGACAAAAGTAAAGAAAGAGGTGGAAGAAGAAAAAACAGTAAGCATTCATACCAATGTGAAGAATAATGGTGTGAGGAGAAGCGGTATTATGATTTCGGAAAAAGGAATCAATATTTCACCGACGATTTATCTGGAGGAGTATTTTCATCAGTTCCGGATGGGGTATCCGTTGGAACAGATTGCAAAAGATATTGTCGGATTATATGAGAAAATCCGGTTTCAGAATTCATGGGAGGACGGTGAAAAGGTAAAAGACTATGAATTTGTCAAAGATAAGATCATATACCGTCTGATAGGCAGAGAGGAGAATCAGGAGCTTTTAAAAGAAATTCCATATAAAAGTTATCTGGATCTTGCAATTATTTATTATGTACTGTTAGAGGTAGATGAATATGGCATGGCATCCATGATGGTCAGAGCAGAACATATGGATATGTGGAAAGTAACGGAAGAAGATCTGTATTACCGGGCATCTGAGAATACCCAGGAGTTACTGCCGTATGAATTTGCACCGATGCGCACGGTGATCGAAGAACTGCTGGGACTTGGGATGGAAGAGGGACCGGTAGAAAAAATGTATATTCTGAGCAATGAAATGCGTAGCTATGGGGCTGCGGCACTGATCTATCCGGATTGTCTGAGAAAGATTGCCGATGAAGTGGGAGAAAATTTCTTTGTGATCCCGAGCAGCGTGCATGAGACCATTATTGTGGCTGAAAGCGAAGCGCCGGGCAGAGAAGAACTGGGAAGCATGATCGAGGAGATCAATGAGACACAGGTAGAGGCAGAAGAAGTACTTTCGGACAGGGCATATTATTATGACCGGGAGAGCGGGAAACTTACGCTGTAAGATAAAAAAGGAAAAATAAAGGAAAATATTAAAAAAGTAGAGGAAATGATCGAAAAGTGGGATTCATTTCCTTTACTTTATCTCAAAGATGTGTTAATATTACTAAGGCAATTTCATATAGTAATTGTATACGCACCCGTAGCTCAGGGGATAGAGCACCGCCCTCCGGAGGCGGGAGCGGCGGTTCGAATCCGCCCGGGTGTGTACTTTTTTTGCTATTTTTGATGGAAATTTATAGGATTTATAGAAAATATAGGAGATATAAAGTGAAGAAAATCATTGATTATATTGCAGAAGAACTTTCAGAAGCATTCGAAAAGGCAGGATATGACAGAACGTATGGAAAAGTTACACTGTCAAACCGTCCGGATCTCTGCGAATACCAGTGTAACGGAGCGATGGCAGGAGCAAAAGCTTACAAAAAAGCACCGTTCATGATCGCAGAGGATGTTGTTGCCCTGTTAAAAGACAGTGCATGTATGGAAGAAGTAGAGGTTGTAAAACCTGGATTTATCAATATCAGACTGAAAAAGTCATTTGTTGCAGATTATCTGAATCAGATGGAAGAGACGGATAATCTCGGAATCGAGAAGACAGAACATCCGGAGATGATCGTGCTGGATTATGGCGGACCAAATGTGGCAAAGCCGCTGCATGTAGGACATCTCCGTTCGGCGATCATCGGAGAAAGCGTAAAGCGCATCTCAAGAAAGATGGGACATGAAGTTCTTGGCGATATCCATCTTGGAGACTGGGGATATCAGATGGGACTGATCATCACAGAATTGAAAGAAAGAAAGCCGGAACTGCCTTATTTTGATGAAGCGTTTGAAGGTGAATATCCAAAAGAGGCTCCATTTACAATCAGCGAACTGGAAGAGATCTATCCGACAGCAAGCGGTAAGGCAAAAGAAGATGAGACATACAGGGAGAATGCATTGCATGCGACGTATCTGTTACAGAACGGGCATAAAGGATATCGTGCAATCTGGAATCACATCATTCGTGTATCGGTATCTGATCTTAAGAAAAATTATGCGAATCTGAATGTAAGCTTTGATCTCTGGAAAGGGGAGTCTGATGCCCAGGCATACATCCCGGATATGATCGAGAGACTGAAGAAAGAAGGATTTGCACATGAAGACCAGGGAGCACTGGTAATTGATGTGCAGGAAGAGACAGATACCAAAGAGATTCCGCCTTGCATGATCCAAAAATCAGACGGAGCATCTCTTTATGGAACAACAGACCTTGCTACACTGGTACAACGTGTACAGGATTATCATCCGGACAAGGTTGCCTATGTGGTGGATAAGCGTCAGGAACTGCATTTTACACAGGTGTTCCGTGCCGCAAAGAAGACAGGAATCGTTCCTGCGGAAACAGAACTGAAATTCTTAGGTTTCGGTACCATGAATGGAAAAGATGGCAAGCCGTTTAAGACAAGAGAAGGCGGTGTAATGCGTCTGGAGACACTGATCTCAGAGATTACAGAGAAGATGTATGAGAAAATCTCTGAAAATCATTCTATCGAGGGAGAAGAAGCAAAACAGACAGCAAAACTCATCGGAATGGCAGCAATTAAATACGGAGATCTGTCAAACCAGGCATCAAAAGATTATGTATTTGACGTAGACAGATTTACTTCCTTTGAAGGAAATACCGGTCCGTACATTCTGTATACAATTGTACGTATCAAATCGATCCTGAATAAATACCAGTCACAGGGAAATAGCCTGGATGGACTGAAAGTACAGGAAGCATATGCGGATTGTGAAAAAGCTCTGATGCTGGAAGCTGCAAAATATAATGATGTGATGGCGAATGCATTCCAGGATCTTGCACCGCATAAGATCTGTGCATACATTTATGATCTTGCCAACGCATTCAATCGTTTTTATCATGAGACAAAGATTCTGGCAGAAGAAGATGCCGGAAAACAGAAGAGTTATATTGCGCTTCTGAAAGTGACGAAGGATGTACTGGAAGCTTGTATCGACGTACTTGGATTTGAAGCACCGGAGAGGATGTAGGAAGAATGACAGAGAAATTATTTTATGAGGACAGTCACAGAACCGAATTTACAGCAAAAGTAATTTCCTGTGAGGAAGCGAAGGACGGTTTTCGTGTGGTGCTGGATCAGACAGCATTCTTCCCGGAAGGCGGCGGTCAGTATGCCGACACGGGCATTCTCGGCAATACAGAAGTTACCGATGTGCACGAAAAAAATGATGTGATCTTTCATTCTGTGACAGCACCATTGGAAGTGGGAAGTATAGTATCCGGTAAGATCAACTGGAAAGAACGCTTTGAGAAGATGCAGCAGCATACAGGAGAACATATAGTGTCCGGTATTGTGCATGAAAGATTTGGCTATAATAATGTCGGTTTCCATCTGGGAGCTGATTATTGTACCATGGATTTTGACGGACCGATCAGTAAAGCGCAGTTGAAAGAAATCGAGACAGCAGCCAATGAAGCAGTATACCGGAATCTGGAAGTTGAGGTTCTGTATCCATCCAAAGAGGAATTGAAAGATATGGATTACCGCAGTAAGATCGAGATTGAAGGTCAGGTCCGTATCGTGAAGATTCCGGGATATGATGTATGTGCATGCTGTGCCCCGCACGTGAAGACAACCGGTGAGATCGGAGCTGTCAAACTGGTAAACATGGTAAGTTATAAAGGCGGTGAACGCATTACGATGCTCTGCGGAAGCCGTGCCATGAGAGACTATGAGAAAAAGGACGCCATGACAAAAGAAATCTCAGCAATGTTGTGTGCGAAAGAATATGAAGTGGCAGAAGCAGTCGGCAGACTGAAGAATGAGCAGACACGTATGAAGAGTCAGATTGCAGAACTGCAGCAGAAACTTCTGAAGTTTTGTGTGGCAGAGATACCGGTGGATAAGAAGATTGTGACTGTATTCGACGGATCTTTATCGGGAAATCTTCCGAGAGAGATGATGAATCAACTGCTGGATAAAGGAGCAGTCATCTGTGCGGTATTTACAGGAACGGATGAGGATGGTTATCGCTATGTGATCGGAAGCAGAAGTGAGGATGTCCGTTCAATCAGTAAAACGTTAAACAGTACATTAGAAGGACGCGGCGGCGGAAAGCCGGAGATGGTCCAGGGTTCTGTGAAAGGAACAGAAGATGCTGTGAAAGAAATAATTGCACGGTATCAGTAGCCGGTGACAAGTCCTGCAGCCGGAAGAAGCTTTAAGCTTCTTCTCGGTGACTCTGGATGATCAGACGGACTGTACGGTACAGGAACGGCTTGTACTCTTCGATAGATACAGGCTCTTCAAAGAGAATGGAATTATATCCGCTAGAACCGGCCAGTTCGAGGATCGTGAACAGCATGATGTCAATATCTTTATAATTATAGGTGTCGGCTTCTACCAGTTCAAGATATCTTTCATAAAAGATCTTGTCGGATTCTTCTTCTGACCAGAAAGCAGACTTTAAGGCACCCATTACAAGATTTTTAGAAATGAAATTCAGCAATGGCTTGTTGTTGACCAGAATATTAATGATGTCATCGATAATAAAGACAAGCTGATCTTCCAGACCGGTGATGCCGGAATTTTCCAATGCAACGGCAGCATGATCGAACAGTTCTTTTGTTTTATGTGCGATCAGCTTGTTTTTGATATCATATTTGTCCTTGAAATATAGATAGAACGTTCCTTTCGCTACACCAGCCTTTTCAACAATGTCGGAAATGGCAGTTGAATTAATTCCTTTTGTGGTAAATAATTCATATGCGGTGCGAAAGAGCGCTTCTTTTTTTCTCTTTTTGTTTTCTTCGACTCTTCCCATGAGTAATCAGACTTCCTTCTTGAAATTCTTAAATCTACAGTTCTTAATTCATTATATAAAATTCATTTGAACAATATATTAGAATAATATATTCAATAAAATAAGTATAACAAATTGCAGATAAGAAGTCAAAAATAAATTGACTAATGGTCATATTTTCTGCGTTGCCTTTTTTACTGATAGCAGATATAATAGAAATGTTAAATATGCAAGGATTTATAAGGAGGAAGAGATGGAGGCATATACAAGTTTTGCCGAGGTCTATGATACATTCATGGATAATGTGCCATATGAGGAATGGGCAGATTATCTGGAAGACAGATTAAAAGAATATGGAGTAAGAGATGGGCTGGTTCTGGAACTGGGATGCGGAACCGGAAGCATGACGGAACTGCTGGCAGGAAAAGGATATGATATGATCGGGGTGGATAATTCCGAGGACATGCTGGAAATTGCAATGGAGAAGCGCATTGAGAGCGGACATGATATTCTCTATCTGTTACAGAATATGCAGGAGTTCGAATTGTATGGAACAGTGAGAGCCATCGTCAGTGTATGTGACTGTGTAAATTATGTAACAGATAAAAATGAACTACAGGAAGTATTCTCCCTGGTCAATAATTATCTGGATCCGCAGGGAATCTTTATCTTTGATTTTAATACAGAATATAAGTACAGAGAAATTCTGGGTAATCAGGTGATCGCAGAAGACAGGGATGAGTGCAGCTTTATCTGGGAAAATTATTACAACCGTACATCGATGATCAATGAATACGAACTGACATTATTTGTCCGCGAGGATGAAGAGGAAGACCTGTACAGAAAGTATCAGGAGAGTCATTTCCAGAAAGCATATACACTCAGAGAAATCAGAGGACTGATTGAAAAAGCGGGTCTGAAATTCGTAGCAGCTTATGATGCATATACAAAGAAAGCACCGATGCATACGAGTGAACGGATCACCGTGATCGCAAGAGAGCATGGTAAATAATAGAGGAAGGAAGAATATATATGAACGACTATATCGTAAGAGCAACTGCAGCAGACGGTCAGGTAAGAGCTTTTGCTGCAACAACGAAAGAACTTGTAGAAACGGCCAGAGAGCATCATAATACCAGCCCGGTGGCAACCGCAGCACTTGGGAGACTTCTTACTGCAGGAGCTATGATGGGAAGCATGATGAAGAATGCTACAGATATGCTGACACTTCAGGTAAGAGGAGACGGACCGCTTGGCGGGATTACAGTTACTGCGGACAGCAAGGGAGATGTGAAAGGATATGTGAATCATCCGGATGTCATGCTGCCGCCAAAGAATGGAAAGCTGGATGTAGGCGGTGCTGTTGGAATCGGGCTTCTCCAGGTTATCAAAGATATGGGACTCAAAGAGCCATACTCAGGACAGACCATTCTGGTGTCCAGTGAAATTGCGGAAGATCTGACGTACTATTTTGCCAATTCGGAGCAGGTACCATCTTCGGTAGGACTTGGGGTGCTGATGGATAAAGATAATACAGTGGCATGTGCAGGAGGCTTCATTATCCAGATGATGCCATTTGCAAAGGAAGAGACAATCAGTCAGATTGAGGAAAATCTGAAGAATATCACATCTGTAACGGATCATCTGAAAAAAGGGGAGACTCCAGAGCAGATCCTGGAAATCCTGCTTGGAAATCTCGGACTTGACATTACAAGTACAATGCCGACAAAATTCTATTGTAATTGTTCAAAAGAAAGAGTAGAAAAGGCTGTGATCAGTGTCGGAAAGAAAGAAATCCAGGATATGATAGATGATGGCCAGGATATAGAAGTAAAATGTCATTTCTGTAATACGGCATATAAATACAGCGTAGAAGAGTTGAAAGATATCTTAAAACGCTGTAAACGATAAGGAGAAAAGTCATGAGAGACGGGTTTGTAAAAGTGGCAGCAGTAACTCCGGATATCCGTGTGGCGGATGTTGCCTATAATACACAAAATATCTGTAAGATGATTGATGAGACTGTTGCAAAAGGAGCAAAAGTTATCGTATTTCCGGAATTATGTGTAACGGGATATACCTGCAGTGATCTTTTTATGCAGGATATTTTGTTAAAGGAATCAAAAGAAGCACTGTTTAAAATTGCAGAATATACAAAAGAGAAGGATGCTGTTATATTCATCGGGGTTCCGCTTGCTATAGATGGAGAACTTTATAATGTCGCAGCAGCTTTGAATCATGGTAAGATTCTGGGACTTACGACGAAGACATTTCTCCCGAATTATGGGGAGTTTTATGAAATGCGGCAGTTCCGTCCGGGACCGGATAAGGCGAGATGGATCACACTGGATGGAAATCAGATCCCGTTTGGACCACAGCTTTTGTTCGTGGCAGATCAGATGGAAGAACTGGTAATCTCCGCAGAAATCTGTGAGGATGTATGGTCGCCGGTTCCGCCAAGTACACTTGCAGCAAGAGAGGGAGCAACTGTGATCGTGAATTGTTCTGCAAGCGATGAGACGATCGGTAAAGCATCTTATCGTGAAAGCCTGATCGAGGGACAGTCAGCGAGACTGATCTGCGGATACATTTATGCCAATGCCGGAGAGGGAGAGTCTACGACAGATCTGGTATTCGGAGGACATAATATTATTGCGGAGAACGGAACAACACTTGCGTCGAGTGATCGCTTCGCAAATGAAGTGATTTATACAGAGCTGGATGTGAAGCGCCTGTTAAGTGAGCGGCGTAAGAATACAACGTTCCAGACAGAAAAAGAAAGAACTCTGATCCGTGTTCCGTTTTCAATTCATGTGGAAGAGACGGAGCTTACCAGAAAATTTGCTTCCAGACCGTTTGTTCCAAGTGTGATGGCAGAGAGAAATTTACGTTGTGAAGAGATTCTGACAATCCAGGCAATGGGATTGAAAAAACGTCTTGCGCATGCACATGCAAAGAGTGCGGTTGTCGGAATCTCCGGCGGACTGGATTCTACACTTGCGCTTCTCGTGTCTGCGAAGGCATTCGATGCACTTGGAATGGATCGCAGCGGAATCACAGCGGTGACAATGCCATGCTTTGGAACGACGGACAGAACCTATCAGAATGCATGTAAGATGTCACTGAAACTGGGAGCAACACTGCGTGAGATTCCTGTGGGGGCAGCAGTAGAGCAGCATTTTAAAGATATCGGACATGATCCGGAAGATCATAGTGTAACCTATGAAAATTCCCAGGCAAGAGAGAGAACACAGGTATTGATGGATGTTGCCAATCAGACCGGTGGAATTGTAATTGGTACAGGAGATATGTCTGAGCTTGCTCTTGGATGGGCGACTTACAACGGAGACCATATGTCTATGTATGGAGTCAATGCGTCGGTTCCAAAGACACTGGTCCGGCATCTGGTCCATTATTATGCGGATACCTGTAAAGATCAGGAATTAAAAGATGTCTTGTATGACGTACTGGACACACCGGTAAGTCCGGAACTTCTTCCGCCAAAAGACGGTGAGATTGCCCAGAAGACAGAGGATCTGGTCGGGCCGTATGAGCTGCACGATTTCTTCTTGTATTATCTGCTGAGATTCAGTTATGAGCCGGGGAAGATCTACCGTATTGCGAGATATGCATTTGACGGTGAATATGATGATGCAACCATTTACAAATGGTTATATACATTCTGCAGACGATTCTTTATCCAGCAGTTCAAACGGTCCTGTCTGCCGGACGGACCAAAGGTAGGAACTGTGGCACTGTCTCCAAGAGGTGACTGGAGAATGCCAAGTGATGCATGCGCGGAAGTATGGCTGAGAGATCTGGAGAAGGCGAAGCCGGTAGAGATGTAATCGGGATTTTAATTTATTAACTGAGTTGGCCTCTCGATCCTTAAAGAAAACAGTATAAAGTGCTTCTTGTTCAGGTTACATGCTCTAAGAAAAACTAAGAGGGTCAGAATCTCCTAAAAGCAAAGGAACTACGCTCAAACTCGGCGTTCGCCTCAAACACGTTCGCTTCGTTCCTTTAACGGAGATTCTGACTCCCTAACTTTTTCTAAGAGCATTCCACATTCACCAGAACCACTTTATACTGTTTTCTTCAAGTCGTGACGGGCAGCGGATGTTA
>CAKRCY010000045.1:0-17041 GCA_934309195.1 uncultured Dorea sp. | reverse complement strand
GTAAAAGCTGTATTTGATTACTTACCATCTGCATATGAGAATGGTGCTAACGATCCGATCGCAAGAGAGAAGATGGCAAATGCTTCCTGCATGGCTGGTATGGCATTCGCAAATGCATTCCTTGGACTGAACCATTCAATGGCTCACAAACTTGGAGCATTCCATCACCTGCCACACGGTATTGCTAACGCTGTAATCCTTACAGATGTAATGCGTTACAATGCTTCAGAAGTACCTACAAGAATGGGAACATTCTCTCAGTATCAGTATCCACATGCACTTGCAAGATACGCCGAATTAGGACGTTTTGCAGGATGCAAAGGTAAGACAGACGAAGAAGTATTCGAGAACTTCATTGCAAAACTGGAAGAACTGAAAGACAAGATCGGTATCAAGAAGACGATTAAAGATTACGGTGTAGATGAGAAATACTTCCTGGATACATTGGATGAGATGACAGAGCAGGCATTCAATGACCAGTGTACAGGGGCTAACCCAAGATATCCTCTTATGAGTGAGATGAAAGAAATCTACCTGAAATGCTATTATGGAAAATAAAAAAGGCGTAAATATAATATCCATGAGTTTTTGTTTGCAGGTTGGATAATGTATTGAGCATAGAAAAAGTGCAGCGTTTGGCGTTGCACTTTTTCTTATGTCAAAATATTGTCAAAAAAATAACAATAAATATACAGGGCGAAAAATAGTGAAAAAAATATCAAAAAACTATTTAAAAATCTGACAATAAGGTATATAATACAGATAACAAGAAGGAAAAGGGCCAAAGATTCAATAAAAAGGAGGAATCTGTATGAAGCTCGAAAAGAAGAATTTGATCGTAGAGAGACCTTACAAATCGGTTTATAAGACAGAGGAGGGTGTTGTTAAAATATTTGTAACAGATCATCCAAAGTCAGCAGTATTTAATGAAGCATTGAACACTGTGAAAGTTGAAGAAACAGGATTGGATATTCCGAAACTAAAAGAGGTAACTCAGATTAATGGGGAATGGGCGCTGGTCATTGAGAACCGGGAAGGAAAAACTCTGGAAGAAATGATGAAGATCGACCGTGCCAATCTTGAAAAATATATGTCAGATTTTGTAGACCTTCAGTTGAAAGTACAGAGTAAAACAGCCGCAACATTACCGAAATTAAAAGATAAACTTGAAAGCAAGATAAGAAATCTGAAAGTTCTGGATGCAACAGAGCGTTATGAACTTTTGACCAGATTGGAATCTATGCCGAAACATACAAAACTGTGTCATGGCGATTTTAATCCAAGTAACGTGATTGTTGAAAAGAACGGAAAGATGACAGTGATCGACTGGGCACATGCTTCACAGGGAAATGCAAGCGCAGATGCGGCAATGACATATTTGCTGTTTGCATTACACGATCAGGAGAGTGCAGATCTTTATCTTAAGTTATTCTGTAAGAAGAGCGATACCGCAAGACAGTATGTAGAACAATGGCTTCCAATTGTAGCTGCCGCAGAACTTGAGAAAGATATCCGGCTGGAAAAAGATTTTCTGATGAAATGGATCGATGTTATGGAGTATGAATAAATCGAATAAAAAATAAGCCTCGTTCTGTACCGACCCCCAAAAGTTAGACCTAAAAATCTAACGATTGGAGGTCGGTATTTTTATGGCTAAATATTCTTTTGAATTTAAAAAGAAAGTTGTTTTGTCATATTTAAACGGAGAAGGTGGGTACAAATATCTTTCTAAAACGTATGGAGTCCCTGCTAAAAGAAATATTGAGCAATGGGTTCACAATTATCAAACTTTGGGAGATGAAGGTTTATTGCGTTCTCGAAAAAATGATATATATTCTTTCGAAAAAAAGCTTTCTGTTGTAGAATTATATTTATCAAGTGAAATCTCATATCAAGATTTGGCGCTGCAAGAAGGTATTACCAATTCCAGTATGATTGCAAACTGGGTGAATCGCTTTCGAGCAGCTGGCCCTGATGCGTTGAGACCACATAAGAAAGGTCGAAAGAAAACATTGGATAAATCAGTTGAAAATTCCAAAATAGTACCATTAGAAGAATCTTTTGTTGACACAAGTGCAGAGCACGTAAAAGAACTGGAAGATGAACTGCTGAAGTTAAGAATAGAGAATGCGTTTTTAAAAGAACTGAGGAGACTGCGCTTAGAGGACGAAGCAAAAATGAGAGAACGGCAAGAATCATCAACAGTCTCCGAAGACAGTTCAAATTAAAAGACCTTCTCTCATATACTGGAATGCCAAAAGCCACATATATGTATTGGCAAAAGCGTTTTGACAGAGGAAATCCAGATCAGGAAATTGAGGAAAAGGTACTCGAGATCCGTGAAGAACATAAGAATTATGGATATCGTAGGATTCTTGGAGACCTTCGCAATCAGGGATATTCCATAAACAAAAAGAAAGTTCAACGTATTGTTCAAAAACTTGGCTTACAGGTAACATCATACACTCATAAAAGTAGAAAATATAGTTCCTATAAAGGCAGGGTTGGTACGGTTGCACCTAACAGAATCCATCGACGTTTTAATACACATATACCTCATCAGAAGATCACTACAGATACCAGTGAATTCAAGTACTATGAAGTTGACGAAAAAGGCCGTATGACGATACATAAGCTTTATCTCGATCCATTCATGGATATGTGCAATGGCGAAATACTTAGCTATGGAATAGATCAAAGACCTTCTGCAAAGAACGTAATGGATGCTTTAGATAAAGCAATTGAGATTACTGCAGATTGCCCATACAGAAGAACTTTTCATTCTGACCAGGGGTGGGCATACCAAATGAAAGCATACTCCCACAGATTAAAAGAGGAACGAATATTTCAAAGTATGTCCAGGAAAGGAAACTGTCTGGATAATTCAGTAATGGAAAACTTCTTTGGACTGCTCAAACAGGAAATTTACTACGGTATTGTTTATTATAGCTACGAGGAATTAAAATCTGAAATAGAACGTTTTATAAAATACTACAATGAGAAACGAATAAAAGAAAAGTTAGGATGGAGGAGTCCTGTCCAATACCGACTCCATCTTTTAACTGCATAAAGAAAAACGAGACGACCGAAGTCGTCTCGTAAAAGTCTAACTTTGAGGGGTCACCTCATTCGGAGGCTTATTTTTTATTCCGTAATATACACATAAAATTAGAAAAATACATTACCAGCAACATTTATACCAGATACGCCGGTAGATGCTGAGCGGAACTGCAAACAGTTAATAACTGCAGAATGTCTTGCACCGCCGAGTGCTGCCTGGGCAACAGAATAAGCAGTTGAGGAAGCACCTTTGCTGAGAACACGGTTCAATGAACCGTTCCAGGTTGGGGCAAACTGACCGGACTGGTAAATGACTGCGCGCAAATTGTTCGGATAGGCCGGACTTGCTATACGGTTCATTATAACAGTTGCAACGGCTAACATTCCATCATAACCGCCTGCTTCACACTGGAGAATTGCCGCTAACAGGGCAACATCTGTGGTCGAAGCCGGAGTTGAATTACCATTATTAACAGTTGGAGAATTAGTGTTAGTACTGGTATTGGTGTTTGTAGTGTTGTTCTTATTTGTGCTATTTGTATTTGTTGATGCTGTCTGATTATTTTTATTCGCGTTATTCGTATTGGTATTAGTGTTGCTTGTCTCAGTATTTTTTGTGTCATCTGCTTTTACAGATCCTGAGACTTCATCGTTCTGTGCAAGCTTTAATGCTTCCTCAGCAGCTTTGGCACGGTCTAATTGTGCCTGATAATCTGCCAGTTCCCCGGAAGTAGATGAAATCTTTGAATTTAATTCATCACGCTTGCTGGTTAATGTCTCCTGAAGGCCGGAAAGCTTGCTTTGCTGCTGTTCCAGGTCATTCTGTTTCTTTTCTACATTACTGCGAACCTGCTGTAATTCTTCCAGCATTTTTCGATCATACTGACTGATAGTGGCAACATATTCAGCTTTGTTCAGAAAATCTCCCATACTTTCTGAAGTAAGAAGAATCTGAACCAGAGATGCGCCGCCGCCTTCATACATGAATTTGATTCGGTCTTTCATCGAATCATACTGCGCTTCTTCATCAAGCTGCGCAGAAGCGAGATCCAGCTTGGATTTTTCAACCTTAGCAGATAAATCCTCAATCTGGCTTGAAGTATTGTCCAGTTCCTTACTTAAGGAAGATAACTGGCTGTTCAAATCATTTAACTCACCTTTTAAACCAGAGGTGGTACTTTCCAATTCATCTGTGGAAGGTGCCGAATATACTGGAGTATTAACAGAAGCAATTGTTACGGTACAGATGGTAATTGCCAAAGCCGATCGTAATGCTCGTTTCTTTTTCATACTTATCATAAACATATCCTTTCCCTTTTCGCGAATGCGTATCTATTATACTACAAAACATAAGATAAAGCAAATTTTTGAACGGAAACAGAAGAAGAGATAGAAGTTTTTTGTTTCTTTCGACAGATTAAAGATATATAAAACTTTATATAAACAAATCCGGAAAAGGTTTACACAGAGGAGATTTGTGTATAAAATGAATAAGGAGAATGTCTAAGTGAGAGAGGAATATTTAATATGAAAAAATATGAAGAAGAAAATTATAAATATGAGAATATCTGCGATAAGATCTATCCGTGGGTAAAAACAGAGCTTACAGATTCACATGCATTGAACGGAAAGCATTTTTCCCAAAAAGATGCTCCGGTAATTGGTTTCCTTGGAGATTTGAATGTTGTATTTGCTATCAAAAGGGGCGAAGATGCATATGAGATATTGAAAGACAATATGCTTCCGCCGGAATGTGATATCATAGAATTATATCATAAAGCTTGTGAAAATCTGAACAGAGATGTAGAATTTGTAGTTGCGAATACCTGGTACGGAGGATTTGGAATTGTGGCAGACGGACATCATGAAGCAAGTTCCGTATGTTTCAAACATATCTGGCAGGTGTGTGCAGACAAATTAGAAGATGATCTGATCATTATGATTCCGAGAAAGGATGCGGTTCTTTTTGCACCGGCGGGTAATAAAGAGACTGTTCAGAAGATGATCGATCACGGGGAACAGGCTTATGAACAGGGGGAGAATAAGATCAGCAAGGATCTGTACCGGTTCTCAAGAGAAAGAAAGGAATTAGTTACATATGAAGAATAAGATCAGAATGATCGGCATGGATTTAGATGGGACTTTACTGAAGACGAATAAAGAACTGACCGCATACACGAAAGATGTACTGAAAAGAGCGGCCGAACAGGGAATCATTGTCATGCCGGCGACAGGAAGACCTTTTTCTGGGATTCCGAAAGAGCTGACCGGACTGCAGGAAATCCGTTATGCGGTTACTGCAAATGGAGCAAGAGTCATAGATATGGAGAAGAATGAGGTGATCGTGGAAGAACTTCTTGCGTATGATATTGCAGAAGCAATTTTGACTATATTTGAACGCTATGATACGTTCAGGGAGATTTATTATCATGGCATTGGATATGCATCAAAAGAGGCGCTGACCAGAATTGATAAATATCTGAATATACCGGCGATGGCGGATTATATTACGTCTACGCGTGTACCTGTGGATGATGTGAGGGTAAAGTTTGAAGAGATGAATCAGCCGGTAGATAAGATCCAGGCATTATTTACATCGGTAGAAGACCGTGATGCAGCCAGAAAAGAGATTGAAGAGGTTTCTGGAATCGAGATTACCGGTGCGCTTCCGATGAATCTGGAGATTAATGCTGCAGGTGTTAATAAAGGAAAGGCAATGATCGAACTTGGGAAAGTTCTTGGCATTCCAAGAGAAGAGATCATGGCATTCGGAGATGGAAACAATGATCTGAAGATGTTAAAAGAAGTCGGAACAGGTGTGGCAATGGAGAATGCCATTCCATCGCTGAAAGAAGCAGCAGATTACGTGACACTGTCCAATGATGAAGAAGGCGTTGCGAAATTTATAGAAAAATATGTGCTGGATTAAGGAAAGGAGCGTAACATGTTAGATGTTATTAAGGTAATTATTTTGGGAATTGTGGAGGGAATCACGGAATGGCTTCCGGTCAGCAGTACGGGACATCTTATTCTGGTGGGAAATGTATTAAAGCCGAGTATGAGTGATGCATTTATGGAAATGTTCGATGTAGTGATCCAGCTGGGTGCGATCATGGCGGTTGTAGTATTGTACTTCCACAAATTGAATCCCTTTTCACCAAGAAAAAGCCATAAACAGAAGATGCTGACATGGCAGATGTGGATCAAAGTACTGATCGGCTCAGTACCTGCAGGAATAGTCGGAATACTGTTTAACGATATTCTGGATGAGATTTTTTACAAACCATTACCGGTAGCGATCATGCTGATCGTTTATGGTGTGTTATTCATCGTCGTTGAGAAGCATAATGCAGGGAAGAAACCTTCTGTTACAAAGATTTCACAGCTCAGTGTCCAGATGCTGCTGTGGATTGGATTCTTCCAGATGCTTGCACTGATTCCGGGAACATCCAGATCAGGAGCTACGATCGTCGGAGCACTGCTGATCGGTGTATCAAGGGAAGTGGCAGCAGAATTTACATTCTTCCTGGCAATTCCAGCAATGTTCGGTGCCAGTCTTCTGAAACTGATCAAGTTTGGTTTCCATTTTACAGGTGCGGAGTTCGGTCTTCTGATGCTGGGATGTATCGTATCGTTTGGTCTGTCGGTCATTGCGATCAAGTTCCTGATGGGGTATATCAAGCAGCATGATTTCAAAGTGTTCGGATATTACCGTATCGTATTGGGGGCGCTGATCATTCTCTGGACGATCGTTCAGACTGTAATTGCATAGAAATGTATAAGAAAACGAGTGGATGTTTCACGATTATGTGGAATTATCCACTTGTTTTTTGATTAAAACATGATAATATATTAAGTATATATGTATTTTTATACACATATTGAAAAGAATGGAGGAAAAAGATTATGAAGTTAAAAAAAGTTATCAGTGTAATGCTGGTTGGTGCATGCGTATTCTCTATGGCAGCATGTGGTTCTAAAAAAGAAGAAGCAAAAAAAATCGAAAGCGCAGATGATCTGAAAGATGCAAAGATCGGTGTACAGACAGGTACAACAGGTGATATCTACTGCTCTGATGATTTCGGTGATGATCATGTAGAACGTTTTAATAAAGGTGCAGATGCAGTTCAGGCACTTGTAAAAGGCAAGATTGACGCAGTTGTTATTGATAACGAGCCTGCAAAAGCATTTGTAGATGCAAATGACGGACTGAAGATCCTCGAGACGCCTTATGTAGAAGAAGATTATGCAATGTGCTTCAAAAAGGGCAACACAGAACTGGAAGACAAATTCAATGCAGCAATCAAAGAACTGAAAGAAGACGGAACATTTGACAAGATCATCGGATATTATATCGATGGAACAGAAGATAAAGGATATGAGTCTCCGGCAGATGCTGACCGTTCCAATGGTAAACTTGTAATGGCAACAAATGCTGCATTTGAGCCATATGAATATTATGAGAATGACAAGATCGTTGGTGTTGATGCTGATTTCGCGCAGGCAATTGCTGACAAGCTTGGCATGGAACTGACAATCAATGATATGGAATTTGATTCTATCATCGCAGCAGTAGACAGCGGAAAAGCTGATTTTGGTGCAGCAGGTATGACAGTTACAGATGAAAGAAAACAGCAGGTAGATTTCTCAGATTCATATTACACAGGAAAACAGATGATTATTGTAAAAAAATAATCAGAAAAGAATAGGATGAGAACATGCAGGAATTAAAAAAAGAATTTATTCTGAATTTTATAGAGGACAATCGTTGGAAATATATTGTGGACGGTTTGAAAATTACGCTGATCGTTACGATATTTGCGGTATTGATTGGTGTCCTTTTGGGATTTTTAATTGCGATTGTCCGTACGACACATGATAAGACCGGTAAATTAAAGATACTGAATGCGATCTGTAAGGTATATCTGACTGTGATCCGTGGAACTCCGGTTGTTGTACAGCTGATGATCATTTACTTTATCATATTCGGAAGTGTGGATATCAGCAAGGTATTGGTTGCGATCATTGCATTTGGTATTAACTCAGGTGCATATGTTGCAGAGATTTTCCGTTCCGGTATCATGTCAATCGATAACGGACAGTTTGAAGCAGGACGAAGCCTGGGATTCAATTATGCTCAGACAATGATGTACATCATTATGCCGCAGGCATTCAAGAATGTACTTCCGACACTTTGTAATGAATTCATTTCTTTATTGAAAGAGACTTCTGTATCCGGTTATATTGCGTTACAGGATCTGACGAAGGGCGGGGACATTATCCGGAGCCGTACATATGATGCATTCATGCCGCTGATCGCCGTTGCGCTGATCTATCTGGCAATGGTAATGATCTTTACCAAGCTTGTCAGCTTACTGGAGAGGAGGTTGAGAAACAGTGACCACTAAGAATGATGATGTGCTGATCAAAGTAGAAGGTCTGCACAAGATATACGGAGATTTTCATGCACTGAATGGAATCAATGAAGAGATTCACAAGGGAGAAGTGGTCGTTGTCGTAGGACCATCCGGTTCCGGTAAGTCAACGTTCCTGCGTTCTCTGAATCTTCTTGAGGTTCCGGATCAGGGACATATCTATTTTGAAGGCGTGGATATTACAGATAAACATGTGGATATCAATAAGCACCGTCAGAAGATGGGAATGGTGTTCCAGCATTTTAATTTATTCCCGCACAAGACGATCAAGGAAAATATCACGCTTGCTCCGATCAAGCTTCTTGGAAAGAGCAAGGAAGAGGCGGATAAAAGAGCAATGGAACTTCTGGAAAGAGTAGGACTTGCCGAGAAGGCGGATTCTTATCCATCCCAGTTATCCGGCGGTCAGAAGCAGAGAATCGCGATCGTGCGTTCCCTGGCAATGGATCCGGATGTGATCCTGTTCGATGAACCGACATCGGCTCTCGACCCGGAGATGGTAGGAGAAGTTCTGGAGTTGATGAAACAGCTCGCAAGAGAAGGTATGACGATGGTTGTGGTAACACACGAGATGGGATTTGCCAAGGAAGTTGGTTCCAGGGTTATCTTTATAGATTCCGGACAGATCAAAGAGCAGGCAAAACCAGATGAATTCTTCGATCATCCGAAGGATCCCCGGTTGCAGGAATTTTTGTCAAAAATTTTATAATACAGAATGGAAAAAGGAAACATTTACATGATATGTTTCCTTTTTTATTTCTCGCGATATGATAAGAAAATCTGTTACAAACTATACTTTGCAACAGCTGTCCCGTTCGATCAGATGGTGGGGAACGATGATCTTGGTTGCAGGGAGATTTGGATTTTCTATATGGTTGATGATCTGGGAAGCGGCTTCACTTCCAAGCTGACCGGCTCCGATGTCGATTGAGGTTAACTGCGGGGAGGTCAGTCTTGCAAACAGAGAGTTGTTGAAAGATATGATGGACAGATCTTCCGGGATGGACAGATGAGTTTCCAGGCAGACTCGTTCTAAAGAGACGGCGAGGATATCATCACTGACCAGAATTGCTGTCGGGCGGTCTTCCTGGAGCAGAAGTCCGCGTATGGCTTCTTCATTATTCTCTGATGCATTCTTTACTTCCGCACAGTATTCCGGACGGACAGGAAGCTGATGGCTTGCGAGTGCAAGCTGGTAACCGGCCTTACGGTCGGCGGAGAACATCAGGGAACTGTCGGAACCAAGATAGGCGATCCGGCGGTGCCCAAGCTGGTACAGGTATTCCGTTGCTTCACGGCCGGCAAGCAGATTGTCATTGTCAATATAGATCGTCTGATTGGTGTACTGTGTTGCTTTTCCGATAAGAATATATAAAAGACCTTCGTTAAAGAGGTAATCGATAACAGGGTCTTCTTTTTTGGAATACAGTACGATGAAACCGTCTACTTTGCCGCTTCGGGACATAGACCGGACAGCGTCAAGAATCTCAGTTTCATCCTGGCCGGTTACAATTGTCGTCATATACTGCCTGCCGTTACAGTAATGGCTGATTCCCTGGATCGCCTCCAGATAGAAGGAGTTCTCGTAGACTTCTTTGGCAGAAGCAGGGAGAATGATGCCGATCGTACGTGAATTCTGTGAAGCGAGATTGCTTGCTTGAAAATTCGGTTCATATCCAAGTTCTATCATAGCTTTTCTGACACGTTCTTTTGTCTCTTCGCTGATAGAAGGATTATTTTTGCAGGTTCTGGATACGGTGGAAGGGGATACACCTGCCAGCGCAGCCACATCTTTAATTGTTACTGCCATGTAAGTAACCTCCGTTAGAGTTATATTTTCGTAGCTTTTGGATTTTTCTTATATTTTACAGCAAATAAATCAATATTGCAATTGAATTGCGGAAATATAATGCAAACGTGTGCACAGGTATATAGAGGATTTGCACAAAAAAGATAAGATTAAATTGTGAAAAAGGTAGAAATATAATCTGTAAACGAAAATGCATTGAAAATCATACAAAATTTGACTATAATTAATGCAAACGGTTGCACAAATTAATGCAATAAGAAAACATGAGGAGGTTTCGTTGTGAACGAGAATAAGAGTAAAAGTATATCACAAGTGATTCTTGCACCGTTAACCGGAAAGGCAGTGCCGTTAAGTGAAGTTCCGGATCCGGTATTTTCTGAGAAAGTCTTAGGTGACGGAGTCGCAATTATTCCGGTAGACGGTAAGATTGTAAGCCCGGTAGACGGAGAGATATCAACAGTGGCAGAGACCAGTCATGCATATGGATTTACATCAGAGAACGGACAGGAAGTATTGGTTCATGTCGGACTGGAGACAGTGTCATTAAACGGAGAATGCTTTAAAGTCTATGGGAAAGCCGGAGATAAAGTAAAAGCCGGAGACCTGGTTGCAGAAGTAGATCTTGAGTATCTGAAAGAAAAAGAGATTAATCCGATCACACCGGTACTCATCTGCTCTGACACAGAGGGAAAAGAACTTCAGTATATAGAAGGAGATGTAAAAGCAGGTGAGTCCGAAGTGCTGGTACTGGCAGAAAAAAGCGGGAAAGCAGAAGAGGAAAAAGTAAGCGGAAACGCTGCAGATAAACCGGAAACAAAAGAGAAAAAGAAGAAATTCAATTTTAATTTTGATTTTCTGCAGAAGCTTGGAAAAGTACTGATGACGGTAATCGCAGTTATGCCGGCAGCAGGACTTATGATCAGTCTTGGAAAACTGGTACAGATGGCAGGTGGAGATCTGTCTCTGGTCATGACGATCGGAAGCACAATGGAGAATATCGGATGGGCAGTGATCAATAACCTGCATATCCTGTTTGCGGTAGCAATTGGTGGTTCATGGGCAAAAGAAAGAGCTGGTGGAGCATTTGCCGCAGTCATTACATTTATATTGATCAATCAGATTACCGGTTCGATCTTCGGGGTGACTTCTGAGATGCTAAATGATGCTTCGGCGGTAACGCATACATTATTTGGTAAAGAAATTCTGGTAAATGGATACTTTACGTCTGTTCTTGGTGTGCCTGCGCTGAACATGGGTGTGTTCGTTGGAATTATATCAGGTTTTGCCGGTGGTATTATTTACAATAAATACTATAACTATAGAAAACTTCCGGATGCGCTTGCGTTCTTTAACGGAAAACGTTTCGTACCGATGGTATGTATTGCCTGGTCTGTGATTATTTCACTGATCCTTTCCGTAGTATGGCCGGTGGTACAGTCCGGAATTAATGCATTTGGTGTGTGGATCGCTAATTCATCTTCTACATCACCGATCCTGGCACCATTTATCTATGGTACACTGGAACGACTGTTACTTCCGTTCGGGCTGCATCATATGCTGACCATTCCGATGAACTATACATCATTCGGAGGAACTTATACGATCGCAACAGGAATCAATGCAGGAAAACAGGTATTCGGACAGGATCCGCTGTGGCTTGCATGGGTAACAGACCTGATCAACTACAAAGATGCAGGAAATATGAGTGCCTATAAGCATCTGTTAACAACAGTAACACCGGCTCGTTTCAAAGTCGGACAGATGATCGGGGCAACCGGATTATTACTTGGTGTAGCGCTTGCAATGTACAGAAGAGTCGATGCAGACAAGAAGAAAAAGTACAAATCCATGTTCTTCTCTACCGTTCTTGCAGTATTCCTGACAGGTGTAACAGAGCCGCTGGAATTCATGTTCATGTTCTGTGCGCTTCCGCTATATATCGTGTATGCAATCCTTCAGGGATGTGCATTCGCAATGTCCGGAATCATTCATTTAAGAGTGCATTCATTCGGTAACCTGGAATTTATAACAAGAATTCCGATGAGTATCAAAGCAGGACTTGCCGGAGATATCATTAACTTCGTCATTTGCTGTATAGTATTCTTCGTGATCGGATACTTTGTAGCATATTTTATGATCGGAAAATTTAACTTCGCAACGCCGGGAAGACTTGGCAACTATATGGATGACAATGCAGATGATACAGAAGGTACTTCATCGGGTGCTTCCGGAGGTACGGGAAAAGACAGCCAGGCAGAAAGAATCATTACGCTTCTCGGAGGACGTGAGAATATTGTGCTGGTCGATGCATGTATGACAAGACTTCGTGTTACGGTAAAAGATCTGGATAAAGTCGCTGAAATTGCGGAATGGAAGAAAGAAGGGGCATTAGGTCTGATCAAGAAAGATGGTGGAATCCAGGCTGTCTACGGACCGAAGGCAGATGTATTAAAATCAGATATCAATGACATTCTTTAGGAGCATGTAAGTGCAATGAAATTATTAACATTAAATACACATAGTCTGGAGGAACCAGGCTATGTGGAAAAGACAGAGCAGTTTATAGAAATGCTTAGCAAAGAGCAGCCGGACATTGTGGCGCTGCAGGAAGTGAATCAAAGTCAGAATGAGGCGGCACTTCCGGATGTCATGCTGGATGGCTATACCAGGTGTGGTGGATTCGAACTTCCGGTCAGGCGTGACAACCATGCCAGATGCGTTGTGGAAGAGCTGGGAAAACGGGGGATCTATTATAACTGGACCTGGATCAGTGCCAAGACAGGCTATGGAAAATACGATGAAGGTATGGCATTACTCAGTAAGAAACCAATCGCACGGGTGCAGCAGTTCCTGACCAGTAAGACAGATGATTACGAGAACTGGAAGACGAGACGTATCCTCGGTATACAGCCGGAGGGCAGCCACGACTGGTTCTTTACCGTTCATATGGGATGGTGGAATGATGAGGAAGAACCATTTGCTGATCAGTGGAAATGTATACAGGAAAGATTGAAAAATCCGGAATACCGGGAAGGAAATATCTGGCTGATGGGAGATTTTAACAGTCAGGATGATGTCCGCGGGGAAGGTTATGATCTGGTACTCAAGAGCGGCTGGAAAGATACCTATCTGCTGGCAGAAGAAAAAGATGACGGTATCACAGTAGCAGAAGAGATTGATGGATGGCGTGAAGCGGATGGACGCAGCAAAGCAGCAAAGAATGAAAAGCGACTGGATTACATATTCTGTAATACGCAGGCAGATGTCCGCACTTCGAACGTTATCTGTAACGGAAAGAACGCACCGGTCGTATCGGATCATTACGGAGTTATGATAACGGTATAACAAATCGGTTTATAATGAAAGAAAATCAAAACAATAAGAAAAGAAGAGGGAAAGAAAGATGAGCGAGAGAGCAGCAGGCATACTCATGCCGATCAGCAGCCTTCCGTCGGAATACGGAATCGGCTGTTTCTCAAAGAGTGCATATGAATTTGTGGACTGGCTGAAGAAAGCAGGTCAGAGTTACTGGCAGATTCTGCCGCTTGGTCCTACAAGCTACGGAGATTCTCCGTATCAGTCGTTTTCAACATTTGCAGGCAATCCATATTTCATCAGTTTGGAGGCACTGGTGGAAGAAGGCGTTCTCAAAAAAGCAGAATGTGAAGCTGTAGACTGGGGAAAAGTAAAAGGGAGTATTGATTATAAAAAGATTTACGAAGGACGTTATCCGCTTCTTCGAAAAGCTTATGAAAGAAGCAATGTACATGAGAATGCAGCATATCAGCAGTTTGTAAAAGAGAACAGCTGGTGGCTGTCGGATTATGCATTATTCATGGCAGTAAAAGACAGATTTGACGGCGTGGAATGGAAACTTTGGGCAGATGACATCAAGCTGCGCTGGGGACCTGCGATGGATTATTACCGCGAAGAATTATATTTCGATATTGAATTCCATCAGTATATGCAGTTCAAGTTCTATGAACAGTGGATGCAGTTAAAATCCTATGCGAACAAAAAAGGCATTCAGATCATCGGGGATATCCCAATCTATGTTGCAATGGATAGCGCAGATACCTGGGCACATCCGGAATTGTTCCAGTTAGATGAGGAAAATGTACCGGTTGCGGTTGCAGGATGTCCGCCGGACGGCTTCTCAGCAACCGGACAGTTATGGGGAAATCCACTCTACCGCTGGGGATATCATAAGGAAACCGGCTATCAGTGGTGGATATCTCGTCTGGCATATGTGTTCCGCCTGTATGATGTGGTAAGAATCGATCATTTCCGTGGATTTGATGAGTATTTCTCTATTCCATACGGGGCAGAGACGGCAGTAGACGGACATTGGGAAAAAGGACCGGGCATGGATCTGTTCTGGAAAGTAAGAGAAGCACTGGGTGAAAAACCAGTTATCGCAGAGGACCTTGGATATGTTACGGACAGTGTACGTGATCTGGTAAGGGACAGCGGATTCCCGGGTATGAAGGTTCTGGAATTTGCATTTGACTCGAGAGATTCGGGATGTGCGAATGACTATCTTCCACACAACTATCCGGTGAACAGTGTTGCCTATACAGGAACACATGACAATGAGACGCTTGCAGGCTGGTGGGAAAGTATCAGCAAGGATGAGCAGAAGCTGACCCGCGAGTATCTCTGTGATACTTACACACCGGAAGCAGAACTGAATAAACCGTTGATCAGCCTGATCATGAGAAGTGCTGCAAAGTGGTGCGTGATCCCGATGCAGGATTATCTGGGCCTTGATAATAAGTGCCGTATGAATACACCCTCAACGGTCGGAACAAACTGGAAATGGAGAATCCGCAAGAACCAGTTATCTGTGAAATTACAGAAAGAGATCTACGCGGTGACATTGCGTTACGGAAGAATGAACTGGACGGAAGATCCGGCAGAAAAATAGAATAAAACAGAACTTAGGAAAAGTGTGTTACAATGGTACAAAAAGGTAACACACTTTTTTCTTATACCGAAATATGCGGCCGGATCAGAAGATTATAAGTGTGGACAAAAAAATAAAGGTGAAATTATATGGAATATAATATGAATATGTATGCCAAGCTTCTGCATACATCCATTTCCAGAGTCAGTTATGAGGGAAATGTGGTGAAGATATATGGAAATCTGACAGACTTTCATATTACTTATGTAGTAAAAAAATACAGGGAAGAAAAGGAAGATATGGAAAATTATCCGTATCTGGTGAATTTGTGCCCGGGTGTGACAACTGCGGTAGTGGAAGATTCGGAAAAGGAATTGTATCTGATCGGACCGGTATCATTTGAAGAGTATAAACAGGTAAATCTGAAGAAATTCATAATGCAGGAATGTAGCGGTCAGGAAGATACATCTGTGTTTCAGAAGATTCCATACTGCAGCCGAGACAGATTCGGGACTACAGTCCTGCTTGTCCATCATATGCTGACCGGAGCGGAATTATCGCTGGAAGATCTGTGGAGACGGAATGGAGAAAAAGTAAATAAAAATCATATCCATGAACGGCAGGTTGGGTCAGTCTTATTCGAACGTATGGAATTTGAAAATCCACATAATCCATACGATCAGGAAGTAAGAGAGCTGAACAGTATACGGAACGGAGATCTGGAAAGTTTTCAGAAGAGTATCCGGGAAACTTATTCAGGATCAGAAGGGAGACTTTCGGAAAACCAGATCCGGCAGGAGAAGAACATTGCTATCTGTGTGATCACGCTGGCATCCCGTGCGGCAATTGAGGGAGGTGTGCTTCCGGAGATGGCATTTTCCATGGTAGATGCGTATATTATGCAGGTGGAGAAAATGTCAGATATTGTTGAGATCCGTTCTTTTATGAGAAAAGCGGAACAGACATTTCTGGAAAGAGTACAGGAAAATAAAAAACCAAAAGTAAAAAATATGCTGGTAGAAGACACGAAAAAATTTATTTTCCAACATTTGCACAGCAAAATCGAAATTGGAAATATCGGAAATGAAATAGGAGCCAATACAACCTATCTGTCAGAATTATTTCACAAAACAGAAGGAATCACGATTCAGAAATACATTCAAAGAGAAAAAATCAAGCTTGCAAAGAATATGTTACAGTATTCGGAATACAAGACAGAAGACATAGCAAACTATCTCGGATTCTGTTCGCAGAGCTATTTTGGAAAGGTTTTTCGGGAGTACGAGAATCTGACACCGAATCAATTTCGACAAAAATATGGCAAAAATACCAGAAATAAATGATAAATGAACGAAATGAATGATAGATTACTCTCCGACTGATTGATAAGATAATGCTATCAAAAAACGAAAGGGAGAAAAATAAGATGTCACAAAATGTAACAGATAATAATGGAAAAATAAGTGTAAAAGAACGTATCGCTTATGGCTTTGGAGATTTCTCAAGTAACATTATGTATTCGGCAATGTCCGCATTCCTGATGTTCTATTATACAGACGTCGTTGGTGTGGGAGCGGCAGCAGTCGGAGTGATCATGATGTGTTCCAGATTATTTGACGGAGTCAGCGACCTGATCATGGGAATCATCATCGATAGAACGAATTCCAAATATGGAAAAGCAAGAGTGTGGATATTGAGGCTGGTAATCCCGTATGCCATCGGTACGGTCTTATTGTTCGCAGTGCCGACAGGCTGGACACAGACTGCAAAGCTGATCTACATATTCTTCAGTTATAATCTTGCATTTACCGTATTATTTACCGGAATCAA
>CAKRCY010000044.1:0-17905 GCA_934309195.1 uncultured Dorea sp. | reverse complement strand
GATTTTCCCATGATTCCAACGAATTCGCCTTCCGCAACTTGAAAGCTGATTCCTTTTAACACTTTTACGTCTTCTTCACTTTCTTTTATTACGGATTTTCTATAGCTTCTTATTAAATTTTCGACCTGTAATACATTCATTTTCGTTTCTCCTGCCTTTCAACATTCTTCCTAGCATACCGTGTAACTATTCTCTGTAAGATATAATGCATAAACCAATATAGACATAAAATAACAAGCCAATAAATCCATATTTTATATCCATATATAACCCCTCTTTCTGACTCAATATGAATATTCATTATCATATATGCTGCTGACAAAATTGTCGCCGTTATTAATGAAATCCATGATAATATTTGTATCTCTACATCAAAAATTTTTTTCCAGATTTTTTCATGAATTCCCATACATTGTAAAAATTCTTTTTCTTTCCGATAGTATCGTAAATCTGAAGCCGCCTTAATTGCTGAAACAAAAATTGAACTGATAAGTAATGCAATGATAATGAATATTTTATTTGTAATTTTGAAAATGTCTCCTTTTTTTACTGTTTTGAGGAATTCATCTGTAATATATAATGTGCTTTGTGGTGTATCTGTTAATTCAAAATCATTCGGTCCATGAATTTTCGCATACTTCTTTATTTTGGCTGTTGCCTTTTCTTTACTTTCATTTGGAAATGCAAATAACGTCAATGTATTAGGTTCATATTCTTTTTTTGATAATATTTTATATTGCCTAGAAAAATATTTATTAGAAAATACAACCACATTTTCTGCTTGGTCATTCATCTTATAATATCCGAATAAATTTCCAGTTACGGTTTCCCTGATTTTATATAGGTGATCCGTGTCATGATTTGGTAATGGATGATTAGACGATGGATCCACATATTTTTTTAATTCGTTTATATAACTTCCCATTGCAAGCCATGTAAATCCATTGCGTCCATATTCAAATCCGCCTCTTGTCACATTTGCACCAGAATGATTTTTATATTCATTTACAATATATATAATTTCTTCATTTTTTAGGTCTGCAGATTTGCCTGTCAATTTTTTATATGTATTTTCCGAAATACCAATTAATTCATTTCCATAACTACTTACCCTGATCATTGGAATATTTTCATATTTACCATTGTAAGAATGACTTAACGTTTCACTGAAAGATATATCGCCCTTTTCCCCACGGTTCATCCATATTGCCTGATATGGATAATACTTTTCATGACCATTTATTGGAAGTAATTCGCATACATTCGCAGTGCAATAACTTAATGCTATAAAATGAAGAGAAAGAAACATCAGCAAAACCAATACATTCGTCTGATACTTACTATACAATTGATTGAGTTTTAATAAATTTTTCAGGTAGAATTTCAAATGACTATGAATGATTTCTAAGAGTATTCCACCTCCAAAAATCAATATCAAAAAACCTCCCATAATCCATTCCACATGAGAAAGGACATATCCAGTAAAAGTATTACTGGGGTAACTCCAATAACCCAAAATTAGTAATCCTCCACCAATTACAATGCAAATACTCCAATAAATACTTTTAGGCCTTTTCTCTTTTATTTCATTTCCTGCTATCATTCGGCTGATACCACTATTATCGGCCCAGATTAAGAGGACGAAGACTACTGCAAGCATGATGAAAAAGCTGATTTTACATGTATTAAAATATATTTCCGTACCAACTGAACACAAAGAAATATATGTGGGGAAAAGCTTGTGCCAAATCTGTTGGATTAAATACACTATTCCTCTTCCGATACCTAAACCTATTAAAAGGGAAACCATCCATCCCGCCAGATATTCCGAAAAAACAAATACGTATAACTTTTGTTTTTTCATTCCCAAAATATAAAACAAACTATAATCTGCTATTCTTTTCTTAATATAATTCAGCATCGAATAAACCATTAAAGCAGTAGAAAATATAGTTATCACGCTGACCGAAATAATAATTTCTTCCAATGTATCCTCTAACATTACGGAATTTGCAGACATATTTTTTACAATAGAATACAAACCCCAAAATACAAAAAATTCTGTTACACCCATCATATTTCCTATAAAAAAGGCAACATAGTTTTTAAAATTACTTCGGAAATTTTTATAGATTATTTTTGTTAACATTTGCATTCCCCCACCTTATTTGATAATCTGTATTCAGCTACTTTGTTCCACATAATAGCACAGCTCTACTATACACCACATAGTAGTTTTTGTCAATTCGATTACTTATCTATTGTCATGTTTTCTGGCTATGTTATAATATTGATAAATAGATTAGAAAATATCAGGTGATGCAATGTATGATAAATCTCAATTAATGCGTGGAACATTAGAAGGATGTATTTTAAAAATATTATCCAAAAATACATCTTATGGCTATGAAATTGTTACAACTCTTCTGAGTTATGGATTTAAAGATATAAAAGAAGGAACCATTTATCCATTATTGGTTCGTCTTGAAAAAAAAGGAATTATTACCTCTGAGATGCGCCCTTCTCCACTGGGTCCAAGCAGAAAATATTATTCCATTACACCAGATGGAGTAGACTATTTGAACGAATTTAAAACAAACTGGAAACAGATATCCCAATCTGTAAACCAGGTATTTGATACGGAGGTATAAAATCATGTTGAATAAAAAAGATCAAAAAATAATACGGCAAATGATGCGCCATATCCGTACCTTTCCTTTGTTAGATTCTGAAATTAGGCAATTTGAACGGGATCTTACCGGAATGGCTCTTGAAGCCGAAAAACGCAGGGAGGATTTTGAAGAAATTTTAGATATGACTCCAACGGAATTTTGTGATGAACTGCTCTGCTCTATTGGCGGCAGAAAAACTCCAGGTGGACGTCGTCTGTTAAAAGGTGCTGGGATTTATTATCAGCTAACGGGACTTATTGGAACGGCGCTTCTTTCTTTGGTTTTCTTAATTTCCTTATTTTTGACGATTGTGATTCCTTCGGAACTGGGATTGGAAGGGGTAATTCTTCTATTTGTTGCAATAATCGGTCTGATATTCTTTGGGGCATTTTTATTATTTGGAAATATCGCCGAACGCAATTGTGGCGCAACCGAAAAATCTGCACAGCTCGTGAATAATGGGAAGATTTTGTTGGTAACTGCAGTTATCTTCGATATCGTGGTTACTCTTTATATGATTTTTAATGCTGGAGCGTCTGTAGGACATTTTAATTATAAGCTTCCGCTTCTTATGCAGGTTATTATCTTTTTCTCCTGTTATATGCCGGCAATTCTGTATATTATCGGTGCGAAGAGGAATCTGCCACGAGAGTACGTTTTAAATGAGCTATAGCAATACCTAATTATATGTAGAAAAGTCAGGTTGATTAAATATAATCAACCTGACTTTTTTATCAAAGATTATGATCAGTTTCTCTCTTTTCCTGCTGGGCAAGCCCTCGCGAATTGCTTTCGTGCAATTTAGTCAAAAAGAAAGCCCTGTATAAAACAGAGCCTCTGGCATTTTCTTTTGAGAGTCTGCATTCTCTAGCCAGATTGTGGTAAATGCCAAACCCTTATAAAGCTCGTAAGGTACTGTCCTCTGGCACAACACCTTACTTCTTCGCTTGACAGCCACTTATCTCATTTACATCCTATCATCTATTAAATTTTAATATGCCCCTCTTGTCATCTATCTGTATAACACTAATTCAATACATAATTTCTGGTCGTAATTCCACTGACTCTTCCCTTGGCATTGACAAGCACTGCCTTAAAGATAGTCTCGCCTTCCGGCATCTCTACCGGTTCGGTGTATTTCGTGGATGAAGTTGTCGGTTCTGACTTGTCGGTTGTATAATATGCCGTATATCCATCCGGTACTTTAATCTCAATCTCCTGGGCACTGCTGTACTGTCCGGTTGACGGAGATACTGCCGGTGCATCCTCAATTGGAAGTTCTACGGTATATGATTTCCTTACAGGGAGACTTGGAATGCCGGCTTTATTTACCGCAATTGCATAAATAGTTGTGTCACCTTCTTCAATCTGGATCGGTCCGGTATACTTGCGGCTTCCTGTTGTTGGTTTTTTCTTATTCTTTGTGTAATAAATTTTACATCCGGATGCTGCCGTCAGCTTTAACTGCTGGACATCATCATAATCTTCTCCGTCATCCAGACTGAATTTCGGAGTTTTTACTATATATTCCGGAAGTGCGTCTGATATCGAAGAATCAGCTTCATCCAGAAGTTCCGGAATCTTCTCTTTCTGATCAGAACGGATATAGAATTTGATACATGCACGGTATAATTCTATATTCTCCCCCTGCTTTTTCAGTGCAGATGTAAATAAACGTTCTGCTTTATCTGCATTGTCCTGTGCCTGATATACCTTGGAAAGGCCGGTATAGGCTTCCGGTCTGGTATCATCTTTTGCCAGTGCGTTGCGGAAGCTGTCCTCGGCGGTCGTATAGTCATTCCGGCCAAGCGCCCGATTTCCTTTGTTCACTGCACCGATATACGATGTCAGGTAAGCAAATACGCCGACCACTGCTATGATCAGAAGCAAAAACAGGGCAAGTAATAAAGCACGTTTTTTCTTTTTCTTACGTCTTGCTTTCTGTCTTGCACGTTCACGGTTTCTACGCCTGCGTTCTTCTTCGCTCATCTGCCGGCCGCCACTATGGCTGGTGTTCCGATTGCGGCCGGCAGCATTTCTTGCTGCCCCTGCAGTTCTTCCCGCATTTCTATTATTTCTATTTCGGGTTGAACGTGTCGTATATGAGTCGTTGTATATATCTTCATCACCATCTATTGCACCTTTGATCTGTGCTGTAAGCATATCATCTAATGGGTTGTAGTCCGGAACAATGCGGACCTCTTTTCCACAATGTCTGCAATACAATTCCCCTTCAGGTATTCTCTGACCACAATACCTACATCTCATCTTATGCCATCCTCCTACTGTGAATACTATCTTTTATCCATTTTTCTCATTCAAATATTGTTCAAATTCTTCAGAAGACATCAGAACTTTCCGAGGTTTTGTCCCCTCTTCCGGTCCGACAGCCCCTGCCTCACATAACTGATCCATAATTCTTGCCGCACGGTTAAATCCTATCTTAAAAGCCCGTTGTAACATTCCGATGGATGCTTTTTCTTTTTCGATAATCAGTCTTCCTGCATCTGCAAAATATGCATCATTTTCATTATCATCATTTCCGCCTGCTCCGCCAAGTGGATTGCCGGTCGGAACCGTATTCATGTGAGTTTCTATTTCCTGATTATATGTAACATCTCCGTTGTGTTCACACAGATATTCCACAACCTGCTGTACTTCCTTATCCGTTACAAAGGAACCCTGCACCCTGGCCGGTTTCTGATATCCGGATGGATAGAACAGCATATCACCTTTTCCGAGAAGCTTTTCTGCCCCGTTCATATCAATGATCGTTCTGGAATCGACTCCCGATGATACGGAAAATGCGATTCTGGAAGGCATATTTGCTTTGATCAATCCGGTGATAACATTCACAGATGGTCTCTGTGTTGCGAGCACCAGATGGATTCCGGCTGCTCTGGCAAGCTGTGCCAGACGGCAGATGGCTTCTTCCACATCTCCCGGAGCAACCATCATCAGATCGGCAAGCTCGTCGACGATGATAATGATCTGCGGCATCGGATCCAGCTTTTCCCCCTCTTCTGTCTGCACGCCGAGGCTTTTGATCTTCTCATTATATCCCTTCATATCGCGGACGTTATATTTGGCAAATGCCTGGTAACGTCTGGACATCTCTCCCACTGCCCAGTTCAGTGCACCTGCCGCTTTTTTCGGGTCGGTGACAACCGGAATCAGCAGATGTGGAATGCCGTTATAGACACTCAGCTCTACGACCTTCGGATCGATCATGATCAGTTTTACTTCATCGGGATCCGCTTTGTATAACACACTCATGATCAGGGTGTTGATACATACGGATTTTCCGGAACCGGTCGCACCGGCGATCAGGAGATGCGGCATCTTTGCGATATCCGCAACGACTGTCTTTCCTCCGATATCTTTACCGACGGCAAATGATATCTTGGAAGGGCTGTTCTGGAATTCCGGTGATTCCAGAAGGTCACGCAGCATAACTGCGCTGTTCTCTTTATTCGGGACTTCGATTCCTACTGCTGCTTTTCCGGGGATCGGAGCCTCAATACGGATGTCTGCGGCTGCAAGATTCAGCTTGATATCATCGGCAAGTCCGACGATCTTGCTGACCTTGACACCCATTTCCGGCTGTAATTCATATCTGGTGACAGACGGACCGCAGCTTACATTCGTAATCGTTACATTTACACCGAAGTTTTCCAGTGTCTGCTGTAACTTCATAGCTGTTTCACGCAAATGTGCATCTGATTCACCGCCGCCACGTTTTCCGTGCTGAAGCAGTGATAACGGCGGACATTTGTATGCCTTTTTCGGTTTTGCAAAATCGGCCGCAACACTGGCTGCGACATCGGCAACTTCATCGGCCATTCCAGCAGCACCCATCTTAGGATTTTTCCGACGCGTTGATTTTTCTTCCGGTGCTGTACCTGCTGCAGATTCTGCAGCGTTTTTAACAGGTTCCGTTCCTGCAGCTACTGTATCTGCCGTATCAGATGGTTCCGGTTCCGGATCCGCACGGTGAATGACAAATTCCGGTTTTTCCGGTCCTTTCGCTGTCTTTGGATCGATCGGAAGTTCTCTTACTTCCGGTGATTTCTTTGCAATAGAGGTATCAAAGGACACGCCCTCTATATGCTTATCTCTTCGTTTTGGAATACCTGAAGCTTCCGCTTCTGCGCGTTCTCTTTCGCGCTGGGCGCGTTGCTCCATCCGTTCACGCTTTCTTTCTTCTGCCAGTTCTTTATGGCGTCTTGCGTCTTCCCTGGCTCGTGCATATGCTTTATCACTGCCGGCTTTCACACCTTTTAAGGCAGATTTCCCGGTAATGATTACAAGACAGATGATCATAAAGATCACGGTAACAACATACGTTCCTGCCACACCGATCGCAGGTGTCAGAACAGCGGCCAGCGCTTTTCCAATCTTACCGCCCTTACCATCGATCAAATGTAACAATACTTCTGCAAGTACCAGCAGAAGGACTCCGACCAGTGTCTTGATATAAGCATTTCTATTTCCTTTATTCGATATCAGGAATGACACAAGTCCAAAGAGGATAAATGGAATCACATACGCTGCAACACCAAATACATTCCATAAGAATCCAGATATCGCATCCCCTAAGAAGCCTGCAACGCCAAAATTACTGATCAGTAAAATAATGCTGACGGCAAGAGTTGTCCAGATCAGGATCTCATCCATCAGAAAACTATTACCACCACCGCTTGTTTTCCGGCTTGCAGTTCTTCCTTTTCCGGTTGTCTTTTTCGTTGTTTTTCTTGTTGTTTTTTTATTCGAAGACGGCTTTTTCGCCGTCGAATTCGTCTTTTTTCCAGTTGTTTTACTTTTGGTAGACTTCGCTGCCATTACAACTCCCCCTTATGATGGCAATACTAATTATAATTATAGCATTTAGGGGTTTTGATGTCATTACACATTTTCGTTCTTTTTTTTATTTCTTTCATTGATCATTTCGTGCAATTTATTCAATGCGTCTTTTAATCCGCCGACTTCATTGATGAGGCCTTCGTGTACCGCATCTTTTCCTTCCAGCAATGTCCCGACATCTTTTACCAGTTCTGTCGGATTTAACATCAGGGTCTCGATCCGCTCCTGTGTCATAGACGAGTGATCTGCCAGGAATCTGGTGATCCTGTCCTGCGTTTTCAGCATATTATCCAGGCTTTGCTGCACACCGATAAACATCCCGTTCGAGCGCACCGGATGAATGATCATTGTCCCGCTTGGCACAATAAAGGAATAGTCCGCAGATACGGCAAGCGGGCCTCCGATGGAATGACTTCCTCCAAGAACCAGTGACACAGACGGTTTACTGAGTGAGGCGATCATTTCCGCAATGGAGAGTCCTGCTTCCACATCGCCGCCAAGTGTATTCAGAAGAATCAGTAATCCGTCGATCTCATTGCTGTCTTCGACTTCCGCAAGCAAAGGAAGTAAGTGCTCGTATTTGGTTGCCTTGGTGTTTCCCGATACTGCTTCATGGCCTTCAATCTCTCCTACAATAGTAAGTAATTTGATCCGGTGGCTGTCCCTGCTGTTCTCAAGATTGGCGCTTCCTGTTTCTTTCAGTTCTTCAGTCGGTTCCGCACTTTTTTCTTTTTCCTTTTTCTCTTCACTCATAAAAAATACCTCCATACTTTTTTCTTAGTATGGAGGTATCGGATTCTTTTTATTCATCCCAGTTGTGATATACATCCTGAACATCATCGTCATCATCCAGCATATCCAGAGTTTTCTGAATATTGGCAATATCTTTTGCATCTGTCAGTTCTACATATGTCTGAGGGATCATTGTTACTTCAGCAGATGCCATCGGGATTCCTGCTTCTTCCATTGCAAGACGGACTGCACTGAAATCGTCTGGATCAGTCAATACTTCAAAGCTGTCTTCCTCTTCTACAAAATCTTCTGCTCCTGCATCGAGTACCTGCATCATCAGCTCATCGGCATCGCCTTCGTATTCTTCTTTATCGATTACGATCTGACCTTTCTTATCGAACATGAATGATACACATCCAGGTGTTCCTACATTACCGCTTCCCTTTGTAAATGCGTTCTTTACGTTAGATGCTGTACGGTTCTTGTTATCTGTAAGAGTCTCTACGATGATAGCTGTACCGTTCGGTCCATAGCCTTCGTATGTAATGTGCTCATAGTTTGCCGCACTCATATCTCCGGATGCACGTTTGATATTTCTTTCGATGGTATCATTCGGCATGTTATTAGATTTTGCTTTTGCAATTACGTCACGTAATCTGCTGTTGTTAGAAGGATCAGAACTTCCGCCTTCTTTTACAGCTACTGCAATCTCTTTACCGATCTTTGTAAAAATCTTTCCTTTTGCAGCATCATTTTTCTCTTTCTTATGCTTAATATTGGCAAATTTTGAATGTCCTGACATGTCTTTTACCTCTCTTTATCTATTTGTTTTTATCTTTTTTTAAAAATTGTATTATTACACACGTTGTCTATTCTATCACGCTTCGAAAACTTTTTCAATCTTAACTGTCTGAATTATATTATTATCGATCTGTAATACCGTGAAACGATAGCCGTCATAGTCAACAACACAGGTTTCGTCTTCTCCGGGGATGTGTTCCAGTTTATCGATCAGAAATCCATTCAGTGTCTCATAATCTTCTTTGTCAAATGTTACCGGAATCAGATCTTCCAGATCCTCCAGTTCAGTCAGACCATTGACAATCATACTTCCGTCATTCTGTTTTTTGATCATTTCGTCTTCTTCATCATATTCATCTAGAATATTTCCGACGATCTCTTCCAGGATATCTTCCATTGCGACAAGGCCGGAAGTCTGTCCGTATTCGTCCAGCACAACGACCATATGATTTTTAGCCGCCTGCATTTCTTTGAAAAGAGTATCAATGCTCTTTGTTTCAGGAATATATGTAACCGGACGTAGGTATTCCTCCAGATTTTTTACCGGACATTGCCGTTTTGACTTGTCCAGATAGCCAGACGTTGCATCTCTCAGATGAATGATCCCGATGATCTCATCGATATCTTCCTGATAGACCGGAAATCTTGAAAAGCGTTCATCCAGCATGAATTGCAAAGCCTCTTCCAGTGACCAGTCTCCATCGATTGCTACAATATTTTTTCGGTGGGTCATAATATCCTTTGCATCTTTATCCATATAACGGAAAATATTGCGGATCAGACCTGCCGCTTCTTTCTGCATCTCTTCGTCCATTTCATCTTCGTGAAATATCTGTTTCATTCGTTGGAATAAACTTCCCTCTTCCATAATTAATTATCCTTAACTCCTTCTCTATGTATGAAGCTCGAAACTGATTCGAATTGCTTCATCAACCTTGTTCATTATCTCTTCGTCCAGATGACATACCAGATCCTTAAGTCTCTGCTTATCAATCGTACGGATCTGTTCCAGTAAAACCACGGAATTTCTGACAATATGATACCTTCTTGCGTCAATTTCCACATGTGTCGGTAATTTCGCTTTGTTCATCCTTGAGGTGATCGCCGCACAGATGACGGTCGGGCTATGCCTGTTGCCAACATCATTCTGTATGATCAGAACCGGACGAATTCCACCCTGTTCCGATCCGACTACCGGACTTAAATCCGCATAATAAATATCTCCTCGTTTCACCTGCACCTTGCTTCACACTCCGATTCTTAAGATATACTAAGTATTTCCCTTTTTCTCGGATGTATTCTGCAAAATTTCAAGAACACACGGCGATTTAAAAACTGTCGACCTGTTCTACGACTTCTCCATGCCGGATGTATTCTCTCGGAATACGTTTATTTAACACACACACAAATTCATAATTGAATCTACCGGAAAGTTCTCCCAGTTTATCAACAGAAAGGAACTCTTTTCCATCACGTCCGAAGATGACAACCTTATCTCCGAATTCTACATCTTCAATTGCCGTTACATCAACCATGAACTGATCCATGCATACACGACCGATGATCGGTGCTTTTTGTCCGTGTATCAGGACGTAGCCTTTATTGGACAGACTTCTTGGATACCCGTCTCCGTATCCGACCGGGATCGTCGCCACCTTTGTCGGACGTGTTGTGATATAAGTTCCTCCATAACTTACCGGCTTTCCTTCCGTCAGCCATTTTACATGTGCAACATGACTGATCAGTTCCATTGCAGGTTTTAATGGTACTTTATCTTTTTCCACCTCATCGGACGGATACATTCCATATGTTGTAATTCCCGCACGCACAATATCCATATTGGCTTCTTCCAGATCAATGATGCCGGCACTGTTGGAACAATGATAATATGTGAATGTAACGTTACGCTTTTTCAATTCCTCTTTCATCCAGAGGTATTTCTCCAGCTGTTCTTTTGTAAATGTCTTATCTTCTTCATCGGATTTGGCAAAATGCGTGAACATACCTTCCATTACCAGATTCGGCAGCTTGCTGATTCTGGCGATCTCATCTGCATTTTCCTTCGTAATCTGGAAACCAAGTCTTGCCATTCCTGTATCAAGCTTAATATGGACATAGACGTTACATCCCATAGCTTCGGCAAGCTCAGATACTTCTTTTGCCATCTCATAGCTGTAAACGGTCATACGTATCTCGTTACGGATCATTACATCCCACTGATCAGGGAAAATGCATCCCAGTACCAGTACTGGCTTTTTCAGGCATGCATCCTTGATCAGTATCGCCTCGTCCAATGTGGCAACGGCATATCCCCAGATGTAATCCATCGGCTCCAAAAGTTTTGCGATCTGGACAGCCCCGTGCCCATAACCGTCCATTTTGATGACTGCCATCATCTGGGTATTTTTATGAATATTTTTTTTCATCATTTCTATATTATATTCAACCGCATCTAAATTGACTCTGGCTAAAACTCTTGTATATTGCTTCACTGTTATTCTTCCTCCAGTTTCATTAATGCTTTACTGATATATTCTATCAGATCTCTCGCCATTACACTATATACGCCTTTTTCAAATTTTGCAAGGTCACCGGACAATCCATGTATATATGTGCCTAATTCTGCAGCATCTTCCGCTTCTTTTCCCTGCACCATCCATCCGGAGATCACGCCAGCGAGAACATCTCCCGATCCGGCTTTTGCCATCGCACTGTTCCCGGTAAGGTTCATACGTATGCCTTTTTCTTCGCTTGCGATCAGAGTTCTCGAATCTTTCAGTACACAGGTAATCCGGTATCTTGAAATAAAATCTTTCAGGATCTGGATCCTGTCTGCTTTCAGTTCCTCTACAGAAATACCTGTAAGTCTTGACATTTCTTTCATATGCGGTGTGATCACAAATCTGCGCTCGGCCATCTGATTCAGATAATTTTTATTTTCTGCAAGAAGATTCAGTCCGTCTGCATCGATCAGACACGGTACTTTTACATATTCAATCACGGTTTTTAATATTTTTTCGGAAAGCCTGCTCATTCCAAGGCCCGAACCGATACAAACACCATCTGCCCATGTAAGAAGTGATAACAGTTCTTCTTTATTATATTCCTCATATGTTGTGATAATTGCTTCCGGAAGGAGTGTCTGTAAGATCTCCCGATTATCTGAGGAAGTGTATATTCTCACCAGCCCTGCTCCTGTCATGTAAGCGGCATGCGCATTCAGATAAGCGGCCCCGGCCATTCCTTTGCTTCCGGCAATCACAAGGAGTCTTCCGTACGTGCCTTTATTTGAATCTTCCGGTCTGTCCGGCAGCATCTTCCGGTAGATATCTTTTCCGGCTGTCCGGACTATTTCCTGATCCTCACAGATAGAATCTGTAGAAATGCCGATATCCGGCACGATAACCCTGCCGGCCATAGTTCTGCCCTGTGACAGTTCCAGACCAATCTTTTTTAACTGGAATGTCACTGTATAGTCCGCTTTGAAAGCGCAACCCAGGATACAGCCTGTTGTGGCAGAAAGTCCGGAGGGGATATCTACCGCAAATTTTGTTCCCCTCATCCGGTTCATCTGTTCGATCACCTGACGATATCTACCCTCTACTTTGCGGCTCAATCCCACTCCAAAGACGGCATCTATGATCACACTATAGGAGTCTTCCTGCGGCATTCCATAAGTAATCTTCCCGCCGCATTCCTGTAAGCGGTGCATCTGTTCCTGTGTTTCCTCGGTATAATGCTCCGGGTTTCCCACACAAAATGTCTCTACGGAGTATCTGTTATTTTGTAAAATGCGGGCAATTGCGAAACCGTCCCCTCCATTATTACCCGAACCACAGACAACACAAACATGAGAAAGATCAACCTTTTCATCTTCTAATACCTGTACACACGCCTGCGCCGCATGTTCCATCAATTCCAGGGAAGGAACCTCTAATTTTTGAATTGTATACTGATCTGCTGCTTTCATCTGTGCTGCATTCACCCAAAGCTGCATCCAATCATCTCCCATCAAGTCCTGCTTTATACTTACCGCAACAAAAGAACGTGTAAAAATATGTCCATCTTCCGGACTACTCCTACACGCCTTTTTCTTTTATAATAATTTACTTATGATCCTCTTTGTAACGACTGATATTGTATGACAGCTGCATCAGGCTTTCTGACAGATGTACATTCTCGACAACAATATTATCCGGCAGATTCAGATCTGTGTGCGCAAAGTTCCAGATTGCACGCACTCCGTTATCAACCAGCATATTCGCCACTTCAATTGCTTTCTCTTTTGGAATTGTCAGCACTGCAATATCAATATCATTGTTCTGTACAAATGCTTTCAGGTCATCCATCATGCGGATCGGTACGCCTCGGATAGAGACACCCTGAAGTCTTGGATTTACATCAAAGATTCCCTTCAGGATAAATCCACGGTTCTCAAAAGCTGCATAATTTGCCAGTGCCTGTCCAAGATTACCGGCACCGATGATAATGATATTATGATCTTCTTCCAATCCTAAAATCTTTCCGATCTCTGTGTATAAATACTTTACGTTATAACCATATCCCTGCTGGCCGAATCCGCCAAAGTTATTCAGATCCTGACGGATCTGTGATGCGGTTACCTTCATACGCTTACTCAGATCGTTCGAAGATATACGCTCTACACCATTTTCCAGCAGTTCACCCAAATATCTGTAATACCTCGGCAATCTACGAATGACTGCACGAGAAATCTCTCTTTCTTCCACTATATTCACCCTTCCAATCATAGTCTAAAATAATTATATAAAATTGAAAGATTATTGTCAAACTATTGTTGAATTTTATACAATTTCCGTTATAATAAAATAGCATGTGCAAATGCATTTTGCGAATACGAATGTATCAATTATCCACAACGCAGGAGGAAATATATGATATTAGCATGTCACGGGATCCAGAAATCTTTCGGTGAACACCTCATCGTCAGAGATGGATCCTTCCATATAGAAGATCACGAAAAAGCAGCTCTTGTCGGACCGAACGGTGCCGGTAAGTCCACTCTGCTCAAAATGATTGTAGGCGAATCAGCCCCGGATGACGGCAACATCATCCTGACAAAAGGTAAGACGCTTGGCTATCTTGCCCAGCATCAGGAGATGCAAAGCGGTAATACAATCTACGAAGAAGTCCGCACCGCAAAGGCCGATATAATCGCTATGGAGCGCCGTATCCGCGAGATTGAGATGGAACTTAAGCATCTCTCCGGCGACGCCTTAACCGACCGTCTGGAAACTTATAACCGCCTTACGGCCACTTTCGAACGTGAGAATGGCTATTCTTGCGAAAGTGAGATCACCGGTGTATTAAAAGGACTTGGATTTACGGAAAATGATTTTACCAAACCGGTCGACACGCTCTCCGGAGGACAGAAAACCCGTGTATCTCTCGGCAAGCTTCTGTTAACAAAACCGGACATTTTGCTTCTTGATGAGCCAACCAATCATCTGGATCTGAATTCCATTGCATGGCTTGAAACCTATCTTTTAAACTACCAGGGAGCTGTGCTGATCGTGTCTCACGATCGTTATTTTTTGAACAAAGTTGTCACGAAAGTTCTTGAAATCGAGCTTGGAGAACTTCGTACTTATATGGGAAACTACAGCGACTATGCAGCAAAGAAGCAGCAGCTTCGCGACATACGCCTGAAGGAATATCTTAACCAGCAGCAGGAAATCAAGCATCAGGAAGCGGTTATCGAAAAGCTTCGTTCTTTCAACCGTGAAAAATCCATCAAACGTGCCGAAAGCCGCGAAAAGATGTTGGAAAAGATGCAGACCATCGAAAAACCGATAGAAGTTAATACAGATATACATCTGAAACTGGAACCGTCCTGTGTAAGCGGCAATGATGTTCTGACTATTGAACATTTAAGCAAATCTTTCCCCGGACAGGAACTTTTTACAGACGTTAATCTCGAGATCAAACGTGGTGAACATGTCGCAGTAATCGGTGATAACGGAACAGGAAAGACTACGCTTCTTAAGATCTTAAACCGAGTGGTATCTGCCGATTCCGGTACTTATACACTTGGCTCCAATGTTAAGATCGGCTACTACGACCAGGAACATCATGTCCTTCATATGGAGAAAACAATTTTTGACGAGATTTCCGATGATTATCCGACTCTTACGAATACGGAAATCCGGAATGTGCTTGCAGCATTTCTTTTTACCGGTGATGATGTCTTCAAACAGATCAGTTCTTTGAGCGGTGGGGAACGCGGACGTGTATCTCTCGCGAAACTGATGCTCTCTGAAGCGAATTTCCTGATCCTCGACGAGCCGACCAACCACTTGGACATCGCATCCAAAGAAATCCTTGAGAATGCTTTGAATGATTATACCGGCACCGTACTTTATGTCTCTCATGACCGTTATTTCATCAATCAGACTGCATCACGGATTCTGGATCTTGTCAATCATACATTTGTAAATTATATCGGAAATTATGACTATTATCTGGAGAAAAAAGAAGAACTCACTACCGCATATGCCGGAGCAGCCTCTACATCTTCATCCGTTTCAGATAACAATGCAGACAAGAATGTATCCGAGTCAAAACTCAGCTGGCAGGAGCAAAAGGAAGCCCAGGCAAGACTTCGCAAACGTCAGAATGAGCTTAAGAAGACGGAAGAACGTATCGGCGAACTGGAAGACCGTGACGGTGAGATCGATGCCCTGATGGTTCAGGAAGAGATCTTCACCAACTCTGTAAAATGCCAGGAACTTGCAAAAGAAAAAGCCGCCATAGCGGAAGAATTAGAAGAATTATACATGAAGTGGGAGGAATTAGCGGAAGACGCTTAATTCATACGCTGTTCATCTATACATAAAAACACCATACAATGTGAAAATTTATTCAGAAATTCCCACGTTGTATGGTGTTTTTGTCATATATATTATCTACTTCAATTTCTCGGCAATTGCCTTAATAAATCCTTCGCTGTTCAATACAGTTGGATTTTCCAGTGTCGTGATCAATGCCAGATCTTTCGTCATCTTACCTTCTTCAATGGTATCGATGGTTGCTTTTTCAAGCTTATCCGCAAATGCTGTCAATTCGGCATTTCCATCCATCTCACCACGTTTTCTGAGAGCACCTGTCCATGCAAAAATCGTGGCCACAGAGTTTGTTGAAGTCTCTTCTCCTTTCAGATGCTTGTAATAGTGACGTTGTACCGTTCCATGAGCTGCCTCATATTCATAATTTCCATCCGGTGATACCAGAACAGATGTCATCATCGCAAGAGAACCGAATGCGGAAGAAACCATATCACTCATTACGTCTCCATCATAGTTCTTACATGCCCAGATATATCCGCCTTCTGATTTCATAACCCTTGCAACTGCATCATCGATCAGAGTATAGAAGTATGTAATTCCGGCTTCTTTGAATTTATCTGCATAATCTTTATCAAAGATTTCCTGGAATATATCTTTGAATGTGTGGTCATATTTCTTGGAAATCGTATCTTTTGTTGCGAACCACAGATCCTGCTTAGTATCTAATGCATAATTAAAGCAGCTTCTTGCAAAACTTTCAATAGATCCGCATAAATTATGCATTCCCTGTGCAACACCCGGTCCGGCATAATTGTGTACCAGTTCTCTGGTCTCTGTGCCGTCTTCCGCAGTGTATACCAGTTCTACTTTTCCAGGTCCTGGAATCTTCATCTCTGTATTTTTATATACATCGCCATATGCGTGTCTTGCAATCGTGATTGGTTTTTTCCAGTTCTTTACACATGGCTCAATTCCTTTTACAACGATCGGTGCACGGAATACTGTTCCATCCAGTATTGCACGGATCGTTCCATTCGGGCTCTTCCACATTTCTTTCAGATCATACTCTGTCATACGTGCCGCATTTGGTGTGATGGTTGCACACTTTACGGCTACTTTATATTTCTTGGTCGCATTGGCTGCATCGACGGTCACCTGATCATTCGTTTCATTTCTGTGTTCCAGACCGAGATCATAATATTCTGTGTTCAGTTCAATATATGGCTCCAGAAGATCTTCTTTGATCATCTTCCAGAGAATTCTTGTCATTTCGTCCCCGTCCATCTCTACGATTGGTGTTGTCATTTTAATTTTTACCATGATGTTTGTCTCCTTTCTATCTGTTCGCGGCATCTTTCATTATTCTTCCAGATGCAGATTTTCCATCACATGTAATATGTGTTCGTTTGCAAGCTGTTCTGCTGTTGCCGCATCTTTTGCCTTGATTGCTTCCAGTATTTCTCTGTGTTCTTCTATTGACTTCTCGGCACGCTCCGGTGCTTCAATAGACATTGTTCTTGCAAGCTGTACATACTTGTGAAAATCTGTCAACACATGTTCCAGGATCCTGCTGTTGGATGCCTCATACAATATCTTATGAAACTTACCATCCATTTCTGACATCTGTTCAATCTGTCCGGATCCTTTCTTATGTAAATGAAATTCTGACAGAAGAATCACTTCTTCCAGTTCTTCAATCTGCGCATCCGTGATATATTTTGTTGCCCAGTTGGCGCACAGTCCTTCCAGTTGCGAACGTATCTTATAGATATCTTTCACATCTTTTCTGGTAATGGCTGTCACGTACGCACCTTTATTCGGAATGATTGTAACCAGCCCTTCTAACTCCAGTTGTCTTAAGGCTTCTCTTACCGGTGTTCTGCTTACCCCCAGCTCTTCACCGATCGTTACTTCCTTTAATTCTTCATGATCTTTATATACCCCATTCAGAATATCTTCCCGCAGATGCCGGAACACTCTTCCTCGTAAGGATCTGTCCTGATATTCTTCCAT
>CAKRCY010000043.1:0-18854 GCA_934309195.1 uncultured Dorea sp. | reverse complement strand
CTGAACAAGAAGCACTTTATACTGTTTTCTTCAAGGATCGAGAGGCCAACTACGTTAATAAATTAAATCCCAATTTTAGCAAGCGCTGCCTCATCCCCAACCAGTGTTACATCATTATGCAGCTGAAGAATAGACGCCGGCACTTCCGGTGTGACCGGGCCGAAGAAAGCACGCTCTACGATATCTGCCTTGTTTTCTCCGTTCACTACTATCAGGATCTTCTTTGCCTGCATGATCGTCTTGATTCCCATCGTATATGCCTGTTTTGGCACATCGTCGGCAGATGCGAAGAATCTCTTATTTGCCTCAATCGTACTCTCTGTCAGATCTACACAATGTGTTTCCTTTTCAAATGCTTCTCCCGGCTCATTGAAACCGATATGTCCGTTATGTCCGAGTCCGAGCAGCTGCAGATCCACGCCGCCCAGTGAACGGATCAGTTCTTCATATCTTCCACATTCTTTCTCCGCATCCGGCTCCATTCCGTTCGGAACATTGGTCCTATCCGGATCAATATTCACACGGTCAAACAGATGTTGATGCATAAAGTAATAATAGCTCTGATCATTCGTACGTGGCAATCCCTTGTATTCATCCAGATTTACTGTCGTAACCTCCGAAAAATCCAGATCTCCCTTGCTATACCATTCAACCAGCTGATCATAAGTTCCGATTGGCGTAGATCCTGTTGCCAGTCCCAGTACACAGTTTGGTTTCATGATCACCTGTGCAGAGATGATATTCGCTGCTTTCCTGCTCATGTCCTTGTAATCTTTTGCTTTGTAAATTTTCATAAGTACAACCTCCCAATTGCATTTTTTTACTTTCTTTTCAAAATTACTGCATTTTCAAAATACTCCGGCAGATGAAAATTCGGTTCTTCGCTTTCCACACATCTGTACGCTGCATAATGTTCGTATTCCTTTGTTTCACAAATTTTATAGAAATTACAACAGAAATCAGATCCTTCCTGTAAATTCAATTTCCCGTATACCTGTTCCAGTATTTCTATCGGAAGCGTAAGATTCACATTCCATTGCTCTTCCCGTATTTCTGCGCTACATTTCATCTTCCGTATCTGATCCGGTGTAAATGGTATCCGGTTCATCTTATTCTTTCCATAGCATGCAAGAAGTGCACCATTTGCATTCATTTCGAAGTTAAGATAAATATCATCTGCTGCCGTATCATTTCCTTTAAATCGAAAAAAAGCCTCCATAGCACTGTCTTTGTAAACCGGATCCTGGTCTTCTTTATAAACCCGGAGAGGATTCTTCTCCTCACACACCAGTTTGATATATAATCCATCTCCCGGAACGAATCCAATATATCCATACGTTTTTGCAATCTTCTCTGTTCCCCATAACAGATTTTCGATGTTAAACATCTCTACTGATTCTAATAACTCTTTGTTTTCTATCAACTGAACTTCCATATGCCGACTCCTGTTGCATAGTTAATAGCTTCTATCTCAATCTAGCAAATAAACCGCAGAAAAACAAGATTGTATAAAACCAAAGAGACAAACGTACAAAAAAATAAACCAATCGTGACAGCATTCTTTGCGCAAAAAACCGCCAGTGCAATGCACTGACGGTTTTCAACATTCAATATTAGTCCTGTACGTATGGCATAAGAGCGATGTGACGTGCTCTCTTGATTGCTACTGTAAGAGCTCTCTGGTGCTTAGCACAGTTTCCAGTAATTCTTCTAGGAAGAATTTTTCCTCTTTCAGAGATGTACTTTCTTAATTTTGCTGTATCCTTGTAATCGATTTCGTTATTCTCTTTTCCACAGAATACGCAAACTTTTTTTCTTCTGCGTCCGCCGCCTCTTCTCTTGAAGCCGCCTTCTGGACGATTTCCTTTATCGTAAGCCATTTTGGTTTCTCCTTTCAACAAAATGAAATGCGGCAAGTACCACAGCATGGTACCATTGCCTAATTAAAAGGTAATTCCTCATCAATTCCATCCGGAATGTTCATGAAGCCGTCACCTGCATCAGATACTGGTGTGGCTGGTGCCGGAGCCGGTGATGGAGCTGCCGCACGGAAACTTCCTGCATTTGCGTCGCTTACTGCCTTGCTTTCAGCAAATTCCTGATCTTCTACAACAACATCTGTTGTGTATACTTTCTGACCTTCTTTATTGGTATAGCTTCCTGTCTGAATACGTCCAGTTACAATAACCTTCAGTCCCTGACGGAAATATTTCTCAGCAAATTCTGCACTTCTTCCGAAAGCAACGCATCCGATAAAGTCAGCTGACTGCTCTCCGTCATTGTTACGTCTGAATCTGCGGTCTACAGCTAATGTATATCTTGCGATCGCTGTAGAATTCTCACCCTGTGAATATCTTACCTCAGGATCTCTTGTCAAGCGTCCCATCAAAATTACTTTATTCATATTATACCTCTACTTCCTGCTTATGCATCCTGTCTAACGCATAAAAATCTGATAACGTTGTCCATAATGCGAATTCTCTGCTCGATTTCGCTTGGAGTCTCAGCATCAGACTCGAAGTGGATGAAATAGTAGTATGCTTCTTTCATCTTCTGAATCTCGTAAGCTAATCTCTTCTTACCCCATTCATCAACGTCAGAGATCTGTCCACCGAAACGTTCAACTAATGCTTTCACCTTTTCGATTACCTGAGCTCTTTCGTCGTCTTCGATTTTTGCACTGACAACAACAGCTAATTCATATTTGTTCATGTCGTCTTGCACCTCCTTCTGGTCTTTTGGCCCCCGCTCATCTTATGTGGGAGCAAGGATTTCTGTCTCTATTTCAGGACAGAATTATTGTATCACGAGTTCTTATGTTACCATAAAGTCTCGATTCTTTCAAGCCTTTTTCTTCAAATCTTTTGTATTTTTTTCTACCAATTTGCGGGCGATCATGATCTGATGTCCGCATCCCATACATTTCAGTCGGAAATCCGCTCCAACCCTCAGTATCTCCCATTCTTTACTTCCACATGGATGCGGCTTTTTCATTGTTACCACATCTCCAACTTCATAGATATATTCTTTCTTCATCACTGTTTCGTCTCCTCCTCTTTTACCCCTCTTACAACAAACCGGTGATTATCGCTGGCACTGGTACAGGTCGACAATGTAACGATCGTATCTGCCGTTGTCACTTCCACGCCGGTATTATACAGAGAAGTACTCTGCGTCATATTTAAAAATTCCTGATATTCTTCATCTGTTTCAAATGTTGTCTGATAGGATTCCGAAGTGTCGACTACCTGTCCCGCCGAATAAATATGATATTTCAGAATTCGTCCATCAACAGTATATATGTAAAAATACGGATTATTCTTCCAGAATTCACGGGTATCATAATCCTGCAGGTGACGGAACATCGAACCATCCCGCATTCTGTGTCCATATATTACAGAGTTTCTATCTGAAAAATCCTTTTGATTGTCAACATTTAAAAAGATTGCGCCCAGCGTATTTTCGTTAGACGAAAATGTTTTCTTCAGATATTTACTGTTATCCGTTCCCTGAACAACCGGATAATTGATCTGACTCGGCTCATCCGGGAATCTGATCCATGCAATCGTATCCGGATTGAGCTCCAGCAGTTTCTGAAAATCGACGGAGAATGCATCACCCCCGTCTTCACTATTATTTTTATCTTTATTATCTTTATTATTTTTATTCTTATCATCCGTCACCGCAAGTTTCCGCACTTTATCATACTCACTTCTTCCATCCAGATAACCTTTTCCGATCTTAAACAGTTGAAAGCCCGACACACAGAATACGATCAGTGCAATTACAAGGATTATATTGGCGATCATGCTTCCTTTTTTCTTCCGCCTTCTTCCGCGGTGATGTTTTTTTCTTTCATTGTCTGCATTTTCATTTCTCATTCCGGATTTGATTCCTCCTTGTGCTGTCCTGTTTTCTTTACTTTTTCGATTCCATAATCTCTACAATCGTCTTTTCCGTCCCGGTCATTCCCGGGGATGCGATCATTCCCATGTACTTCATGGTTGCTTCCGGAGTCCTGCCGTTGATTCCGTGAATGTTTTCTATGCAGATATCATCCATTGCCATATCCGTTGCACGGAATGCGGCATCTACCGCCACGATCCCTTTCATCGTACATCCGTGATTGCCTCCGTCACAGATCATTCCAGTCAGACCGCTTGCCATATTCTGAATCGCTTTTGTAAGTTTTTCTTCATCCGCTCCCTGCAGATATGCCAGTCCACAGGCCATCCCGGTCCCGGCTGCAATCCCGCATCCGCAAAATGCCGATAATCTTCCTGAGTACTCTTTAATATACATCGTGATCAGATAGCTGAGTGCAGTTGCTCTCCACAGGGTCTCATCATCCGTCTTATCTTCATTGGCATGCCGGTACGCATACAACGGCATCGTCGCAATGATCCCGTGTGCACCGCTCCCGGTAATGCTCATAGCCGGTCTGGAAAGCCCCAGAACCCTGGCCTCTATCGCACCGTTACACAGTAATTGCGCAGTCTTAAGCGCATCCCGGGATATGATCCGGTTGCCATTTTCACAATAAAGTTTCTTTGCGAATACTGCCCTGTCCGAAGCCAGTCCTTCCTTTAATAATTCCAGATTCATCGTATACGCTTTTCCGATAAACGCGATCTTTTCAACCGGAACTGTATTTACATACCGCAGGATCTCTGCCATGGAATATCCGTGAATTACCGGACGTGCCTGCTTTTTCCGGGATTCCTCCCTGAACATCTTATCTTCCTTCTCAAATATTACAATGCCGTCTTTTTCTATCTTTACGATATTCGTATGTGCATCCCGAATCATCACCTTACACCGGTTATGCTCCGTTGTCACCACGGCATCGATCGTGATCTCGGATCCGACATGATCCATAACCACTTCCACCAGACCATTGTTCACCATCTGCGCCGCTTTCTCATCATCTTCCGGCGTGATATCTGCCAGCGATTCCAGTCCTTTTTCCGCATCTGCCGCTACCGCCCCAAGCGCTGCCGCATAATAGTTGCCGAATCTCTCCGAATTAGGAATTCCACAGGTAAATGCATTCTTGTACATACCGGAATTCAATGCCACATGTACATTTACAATCTTACCTTCCGTATATTTCTTCGCACTTGCCACTGCAAATGCGATAGCCCCCGGCTCGGTCACACCAAGTGCCGGTTTCATATCTTCTCTGATCAGCTCCGTCAGCTTCTGCATGTTCTGCCTCCTCCCCGTTATCAACCCTGTTCTACGAAATTAACATTCTTATCTTAACACATCCACCACAGTTTCTGCACTTTTCTCATCTAAAATCTTTAGAAATTTTAATACTCTGTTTATTGATTTTTCCTATTCCCGGCGTATGATTAAATGTATATTGCAAGTACTATTTTAAGAGGTGAATGAATTGAAACTAAAAGACAGATTTATACGTTTTATGTACGGAAGATATGGTGTTGATTCCTTTGGCAAATTTACCATCTGGGGATCCCTGATCCTTATGCTGATCGCAGGATGGACGCATCGGGGAATCCTTTCCTGGCTGGCATGGGCCGGTATCATCTATTCTTATTTCCGGATGTTTTCCAAAAATACTTACAAACGAGCCGCCGAGAATCAGAAATACCTGCAGATGACACGCGGCATCCGGACATTTTTCTACAGGCAGCGTAACATGATGACACAGCGCAAAACACACCACATTTACAAATGTCCGTCATGCAAGCAGAAGATCCGTGTTCCAAAAGGAAAAGGTAAGATTGAGATCCGCTGCCCGAAGTGTAACACCAGATTTATCAAACGAAGCTAAGGAGTTCCCATGTTTGGTTATATTTCTATTAACAAAGCCGAGATGAAATTCAAAGATTATGATGTCTATCATTCTTATTACTGCGGACTATGCAAAGTCTTAAAAGAATGTTATGGTAGAAGAGGTCAGGTGACTTTATCCTTTGATATGACATTTCTTGTGATCCTGCTCACCGGTCTTTATGAACCGGACACGAAGACAGAGATGGTCCGTTGTATTGCACATCCCACGCAAAAGCATGCGGCAAAGACCAATGAATTTACCGAATATGCCGCAGCCATCAACATGCTGTTATCTTATTATAAATGTGAAGATGACTGGGCAGACGAACACAGGAAGAAAGCTTTTGTTGCCGCAAAACTTTTGCATTCAAAGATAAAGAAGATTGAAAAATTATATCCCGCAAAATGTAAGGTCATCTCAGAAAATCTCGCGCAAATCTCAAAATATGAGGCAGAAAACGAACAGAATCTGGATCTTATGTCCGGACTTTTCGGCAATATCATGGCAGAGATTTTTGCATACCGTCATGATGAATGGGAATCCTCTCTTCGAAAGATTGGATTCTTCCTCGGAAAATTCATCTATCTGATGGATGCCTACGATGATGTCGAAAAAGACATCAAATCCGGCAACTACAATCCATTCAGGAAAGCATACCGGGACGATCCTGCATTTGCAGATGACTGCAGAAGCCTTCTGACGCTTATGATGTCGGAATGCTCCAGAGAATTTGAACAGCTTCCGATCCTGCTGCATGCAGAGATCTTACGGAATGTTCTTTATTCCGGTGTATGGAGCAGATACACGGCTGTCACAGCTAAGAGATTGCATCCTGACACCGATAATTCAACAACAGGAGATCAAGAACAATGACAGATCCATATCGTGTCTTAGAAGTATCCCGCGATGCTTCTGATGACGAAATAAAAAAAGCATACCGGAAACTCAGCCGCAAATATCATCCCGACGCAAATATCAATAATCCGGACAAAGAGCAGGCAGAAGCCAAATTCAAAGAAGTCCAGCAGGCCTATCAGCAGATCATGAAAGAGCGGGAATATGGCTCTTCCGGGAATTACGGTCCATATAGTCAGAACGAATACGGTCCGTTCCGCGGCTTCTACGGAGAATACCGGCAGGCCGGTAATGCAGGTAATGCAGGTCAGGAAAGTGAGCAGGATCTTCACTTAAGAGCTGCTGCCAACTTCATCAACAATGGCCGGTATCAGGAAGCGATGAACGTATTAAACGGAATCAGCGAGCATACCGCTCAGTGGTATTACTACAGTGCGATCGCCAATTCCGGTCTCGGCAACAATGCAACGGCTCTTCAGTACGCCAAAGAAGCTCTCCGTATGGAACCAGGTAACTATCAGTATCAAATGCTGGTAAACCAGTTCGAAAGCGGCGGAAGCTGGTACCGCCAACGCCAGAATCCGTATACCACTACCTTTGGCGGCGGAAGCGACTGGTGTGTAAAATTGTGTATCGCCAACATTGTATGTAACTTATGCTGCAGTGGCGGAATGTGCTGCGGTGCCCCAGGCGGTTACGGCGGCGGCCATTATATGTAAATCATGAAATTTCAACAGGATACAGATGTACAGTAAATTATGATCATCAGCAAATGCAAAAAAGGAGGAATTCTTATGTTGGATTATCTTGTTTTATATCAGAGCGGATCCGGAAATACAAAGAAAATTGCTGCATCTATCTTCTCACGCCTTCCCGGCAATTCCAAAGATCTTATCGATATCGATACCGATAAGACGATTCCGGAAGCCAATGTCTACTTCATCGGATTCTGCGTGCACCGTGGAAGCTGCAGTATGGAAGTCAGTGACTTCTTAAGTGACTTAAGCGGCAAACAGATTGCTTTATTCGGAACTTGCGGAATGGGGGATTCCCCGGAATATTATAAGGATATTGCCGGACGCGTCAGTGCCTGGATCGAAGCAGACAATGATTATCTGGGATATTTTATCTGTCAGGGAAAGATGCCGCAGAAGGTACGTATGAAGTATGAAGCCATGAGAAATGATGAGAACAGCGGCCAGATCGACCGTTTTATCCAGAATTTCGATCTTGCACTTACTCATCCGGATGATCTAGATGTGGAGCATGCAAAAGTATTCGTCGATCATATGTTAAAGAAGATTCAATTATAATGAACTAATATACGAGAGGCTGCCACCGGCAGCTTTTCTTGTATTCTTTGACAAAAACACCCGGAAATAAATATTCCGGGTGTTTTTTATAAGAGGCGCCAACCAGATTTGAACTGGTGATAGAGGTGTTGCAGACCTTTGCCTTACCACTTGGCTATGGCGCCATATGACTCCAACGGGAATCGAACCCGTGTTACCGCCGTGAAAGGGCGATGTCTTAACCGCTTGACCATGGAGCCGTATATTCATTTGTCATTGTGTTTTTCACACGACCGAGATTTAATATATCATAGACTCGGTTGTTTGGCAAGTGTTTTTTTGAATTTTCTGAAAAATTTTTATTTTTCGGATTTTTTCTTATTTTCTGCGGACAGCAAAAGCTTTCCCTGCTTTTTCTGTCCGCAACTTGTCCGGTTCATAATCGTAATAACGAATCCATATGTCCCTTACAGAAGTGTATGATATAAAATCAAACGTGTTACATCAGAATCAGATCTTACATGCCCCTGTCGTCATCTTAATTATTAGCGATTGTGATCTATCCGGTCCATATGCTCAATCAGTCGGAATATCTGACTTGTATATCCCCACTCATTATCATAGAAACAGATGACCTTGAAAAAGTGGGAATTCACTTGAATTCCCTGCCTTGCATCAAAGATCGATGCATGTGAATCTCCGATAAAATCTGAAGATACCACTTCATCCTCTACATAATCCAGGATACCGGACAAATATGTCTCAGAGGCCTCCCGGACTTTTTTGCAGATCTCATCATATGATGCCGGCTGCTTTAACGCTACATTCAGATCAACAATTGATACATCTGAAGTTGGAACCCTGTAAGAAATACCACTCATCTTATCCTTTAAAGCCGGAATGACAAGCGAGATTGCTTTTGCGGCTCCCGTTGTAGACGGAATCAGGTTACCAAATGCCGAACGTCCGGTTCTCCAGTCTTTCTGGGAACGGCTGTCCACAACCTTTTGTTTTGCAGTTGCGGCATGAATCGTTGACATCAGCCCATATTCGATTCCATAATTATCTTCCAGAACTTTACAGATTGGTGCGAGACAATTCGTAGTACATGATGCATTCGATACAACCGGCATATCCGATGTATATTTGTCATGGTTAATTCCCATGATAAATGTCGGTGTATCCCCATCTTTTGCCGGTGCTGAGATAATAACTTTCTTCGCACCGCCTTCTAAATGGGCTTTTGCCTTTTCTGTTGTACAGTATGCACCTGTTGCATCAATAATATACTCTGCACCACATGCTCCCCATGGAATCAATGCCGCATCTGATTCTGAAAATACAGGAATCTTCTGTCCTTCAATGATCAGTCCATTCTCATATGTATCCAGTTCTCCCTGAAAACGTCCAAATGTAGAATCATACCGGATCATATACTTCATATAACCCAAGTCTGCATTCCGTACATTGATTCCGCATACTTTAAAAGTGTCTGGTTGATTAATGGCGATACGGAGTGCTACGCGTCCAATGCGTCCAAATCCGTTAATGCCGATTGAAATTGCCATGTTACAATTACCTCCTATAAGACATACTTGTCTGCCGGTTATCCTGTACCGGTTTTTGTTGTTAGAGGGGCACTGTTTTTTGGCTCTTTCTGATTCTTTTTGTACTCTGTTGTCAATGTAACATAGGACGATATAAAATGCAACACATCCAAAAGTAATTAAAATATTAACGATTTTCTACATCTGATCGGCTTTCTCGACGAATCCCCGGATGACGTTACATGAATTATGAAGCTGCTCTTTTTCTTTCTCTGTCAGGGAGATTTCCAGAATCTCTTCCACACCGTTTTTGCCGATCACACATGGTACTCCCGCCGGAACCCCCTGTTCTCCATATTCTCCTTCAAGGAGAACGGATACCGGAAGGATTCTCTTTTCGTCATGCATGACTGCTCTTGCAATATTGCTGAGTACGGCACCGATTCCAAATTCTGTACAGCCTTTTCCTTCTACGATGTGGAATCCACAGACCTTATCCTCCGCACTGATCTTATCAAAATCCATTTTATCCCGGAATTCCGGATGAATGCTCAGGTATTCTTTTACCGGTATTCCGCCAATCTGTATATGTGATACCGGGATAAACTGTGAATCCCCATGCTCACCCATACAATAAGCCTGGATGGAATGACGGCTTACGCCGGTGATCTCAGATAACATTCTGCGAAGTCTTGCTGAATCCAGGGATGTTCCGGTGCTGAACACCTGATTTCTTGGAAGTCCCAGTCTTTTTCTTAAGAAATCAGCAATGATGTCTGCCGGGTTGGAAATACTGATCAGAATCCCATGAAATCCTGACTCTTTTAACGGTCCTACGATCGTATTCATCATCTTGATCGAATCATCGAACATATCCAGCCTTGTCTGTCCCGGAAGACGGCTTTTTCCGGCCGCCATCACAACGATATGCGCATCCGCACAGTCGGAATAATCTCCGGCTCTCACTGTAAAATCCCTGTCCAGATTAGAGGCCATATCATCAAGATCCAGTGCCTGCATTGCCGCTTTATTCTTATCTATATCAATATATACGATCTCCGTTGCCAGTCCCTGCATCATAAGGCTCAGTCCGCAATGAGATCCTACATGTCCTGCTCCGATAATTACGATTTTCCCATTTTTTATTGCTTTCATTTTTCCATTCCTCCGTCTTTTCCTGGTAGTATCAATATGTTACTCATTCTAGCACCATTGGTACTACCTGTAAATAGAGTGCGCTCTGTTTTTTTCTTTTTTGAACCACAAAAAGCTCCCCAACTTTCGTTGAAGAGCTTTCCGTCTTTTAAAAATCTAGAGAATGGATTTTTTAGAAGCACATTTTTCGGGGTTGAATATTCATTCTTTTGTACTTCTCATACAATATATCATATGAAATTCACTATGAATATAGTTTTAATCGACAGATTTTATTCTTTAAATTGTGTGCCGCACACAATTATGATAAAATATATCTATACTCTGATCAATATATGTCAGGAGGACCACACTTATGGCAATTAAATTACAGTCCCTGTATGAAGCAATTAACAACCAATTTGATGTCATCCTTCATACCAATAGTTTTTATGATAAAGAAGTAACCTGGATCCATACCGTCGAACAGGGTGAATTCTCCCATCTGCTCCACGGTGATGAACTGATCTTTAATTCCGGTCTGAATTTTACCTCTCAGGACTGGCTGAAAGAGTTCTTAAAGTCATTGAAAGATGCACACGCCAGCGGACTGATCATCTCTGTAAAATCGCGTCCTGCCTTTTCCCAGGAAATTATCGACTATTGCAATGAAATACAGCTTCCGCTGTTCTCCACTTCCTGGGACACTCCGTTCATCGATATCATGCGGATCTTTTCTGAGATTCTGCTAAAAAACGAACACCGCGAGACCAGTCTTGCCGCTGCTTTGAAAAATGCGATCTATTACCCCGAGAATGAAGACTCCTATCTGAATCCTCTGGAGAGCAATGGCTTCTTCCGCGATATGAACTATACCGTCCTCATGCTCAGCTGCCACACTTATGACAGTGATTCCGGTAATTCTTATCTGGAACAGCTGGAAAAGAAGATCCGTTATTTCATGTCTAAAGGGATCGTATATGAAGAAGGGAACCATCTGATCGTATTGTTTGCCGGTGAATCTGTAAATGATATATCTCAGAAGCTCCACGATGTCTGTCAGAATAACTCCGATGTCTATGCCGGGATCGGAACTACTGTCTCGCAGCTTACAGATGTTCACCGCTCTTATGAGACCGCATTTACCGCCTATCAGCTTACCAAAACTGCTCTCCCGAAGAACTTCCTTGAGTACGATAAGCTTGGTGTATACAAACTTCTGGCCGATATCCACAATCAATCTCTGACAACGGATTTCCTGAACTCCACACTTGGCCCGATTCTTGACTATGACGCTGTGCATCATACCGATTATCTGCATATCCTGGAAGTCTACTTTGATCATGACTGTAGTATCATCCATACCGCAGATGCACTTTATTGCCATAAGAATACGCTGTCGTACAAACTGAATAAGATAAAAGAACTTCTGGATTATGATATCCTGACCAATGAGAACCGGACAAACATCATGCTCTCTTTTTATATTTTAAGACTGGAAAAGCGCAGTATATAAATGTTCATTTTCTCATCTTCTGCGTGATTTCAAAGACCGCAGACCTGAATCTGTGTTATAATTTCAGGTAGAAATATCTAAACAATATAAACGTGGGAGGGATTCATTATGGATCAAAATCGAATCAAACGAAACCAGATGTTAGGCGCAAAGATTGTAAAAGAACTTACAGCCCGCAACATGGAAGCTTATTATACAGACTCCAAAGAAGAGGCTCTGAAGAAAGCATTGGAATTAATCCCGGAAGGAAGCAGCATCTCCTGGGGCGGTTCCATGTCTGTCAATGAGATCGGCTTAAAAGAAGCTGTCTGTCAGGGAAATTATCAGGTATACAACCGCGATACTGCACCGACACCGGAAGATAAGCGCAAGATCGAGCTTGCGGCATATGATTGCGATTACTTCCTGACCAGTGCAAATGCGATCACGGAAGATGGGATTATGATCAATATCGACGGACATTCCAACCGTGTATCCTCTATCGCTGCCGGACCACGGAATGTGTTGATGATCATCGGAATGAATAAAGTTACACGCGATGTAGATTCTGCCATGTCCCGTGCAAGAAATGAAGCCGCTCCGATCAATGCACAGCGTTTCAACCTGAGCACTCCTTGCTGCAAAACAGGTGCCTGTTTCGACTGCAAAACACCGGATACGATCTGCTGTCAGATCCTGATCACCAGATATTCCAAGACACCGCAGCGCATCAAAGTCATTCTGGTAAATGAAGATCTTGGATTTTAACATACAGATTTTCTTGACTTCATCTTACGTATTTGTTATACTTAACAGTACGTAAGGCATGGCGCCATAGCCAAGTGGTAAGGCAAAGGTCTGCAACACCTCTATCACCAGTTCAAATCTGGTTGGCGCCTCTTATATAACCTCGGAAACATCATGTTTTCGGGGTTTTTCTATATCTGAAAGGAGTATATATATATGAAATCACTCGTACTGGCAGAAAAACCATCTGTTGCCCGCGATATCGCCCGTGTTCTCGGCTGTCACAAGAACATTTCCGGTGCGATCGAAGGCAGCAATTATATCGTCACCTGGGCACTCGGCCATCTGGTCACTTTGGCAGACCCGGAAGAATATGATAAAAAGTTCAAAGCCTGGGATATGTCCTATCTCCCGATGGTTCCGAAAAAATGGGAACTCGTCGTGATCAAACAGACATCCAAACAATATCATAATGTAAAGACACAGCTTTTCCGCAAAGATGTCTCTGAGATCATCATTGCCACCGATGCCGGCCGCGAAGGAGAGCTGGTTGCCCGCTGGATCCTGGACAAATCCGGCTGCCATAAGCCGATCAAACGTCTGTGGATCTCATCTGTTACCGATAAAGCGATCAAAGAAGGGTTTGCCCACTTGAAGGACGGTCGTGCGTACAATGACTTATATCATGCCGCAAGAAGCCGCGCAGAGGCAGACTGGCTGGTCGGGATCAATGCCACCCGTGCATTGACCTGCAAGTATAACGCCCAGCTCTCCTGCGGACGTGTACAGACACCGACACTTGCCATGATCGCACACCGCGAACAGCAGATCCGTTCATTTAAACCGGAAGATTATTATGGACTGCGTTGTACAACTTCTGTTACCGGTGGTTCTGTCGGCACTATGGCTTCTATCGTCACATGGACATGGCAGCAAAAGAAAAGCGGTTCCCTGCGCTCCTTTAATAAAGACCTGATAACCGGCCTTGATAAAAAATTAAAGAACCAGACGCTTACCGTGACGGATGTGCATACCTCATCCAAACGGACACCTTCCCCGGGTCTCTATGATCTGACGGAATTACAGCGCGATTCCAATAAGCGCTTTGGCTTCTCCGCAAAGGAGACATTGAATATCATGCAGAGTCTGTACGAACACCACAAAGTCCTCACCTATCCAAGAACAGACTCCCGCTATATCGGTACGGACATTGTGCCAACGATCAAAGAACGCCTGAAAGCCTGCAATATCGGACCTTATAAGAAATATATTCCGGAGCTCTTAAAGAAACCGCTTAAGACAAGCAAAGCCTTCGTAGATGATAAAAAAGTCAGCGACCATCATGCAATCATCCCGACGGAAGAATATGTCCAGATGGAACATATGTCGAACAATGAACGCAAGATCTATGATCTGGTCGTACGCCGTTTTATCAGCGTCCTCTATCCGGCATTTGAATATGAGCAGACTACACTGAAAGCTGAAGCCGCAGGTGAAACATTTACTGCAAAAGGAAAGGTCATCAAAGCCGCCGGATGGAAGGCCGTATATGCCGATGCTGCATCTTCCGGTTCCTCTGCTTCACAGTATGATGCTTACGGGGATTATGAAGATTCTGAAGATTTTGGAGAAGATTTCCAAAATAATGATATGTACTTAAAGGCTTCAGAGCAGGCACTTCCTGTTCTCCACAAAGGCGACACCCTGACTGTCACACGCACGAATATCACAAGCGGTAAGACCAAAGCTCCCGCCCGTTTTACAGAAGCGACACTTCTGTCCGCCATGGAGAATCCGGTACGTTATATGTCTTCTGATGATAATAAGATGAAAAAAGCTCTCGGTGAAACCGGCGGACTCGGAACCGTAGCGACAAGAGCCGATATCATTGAAAAATTGTTCCACTCTTTTCTGCTGGAAAAAAAGGGAAATGAGATTCTTCTGACATCCAAAGGAAAACAGCTTCTGGAATTAGTCCCGGAAGATTTGAAAAAACCGGAGCTTACCGCTTCCTGGGAAATGGAACTTGCCAAGATTGCCAAAGGAGCACACAAAGAGCAGGTATTTATCAAAGATATCGAAAGCTACACCAAAGAATTAATTCAGGATATCAAGACTTCCGACGGAACTTTCCGTCACGATAACCTGACTAATACAAAATGCCCGCGCTGCGGCAAGCGTATGCTCTCTGTCAAAGGCAAGAACTCCCGTATGCTGGTCTGCCAGGACCGTGAATGCGGCTACCGCGAGACGATCGCACGCACCAGCAATGCAAGATGTCCGAACTGTCACAAGAAGATGGAACTGATCAAGAAGGGTGACAGCGAAACCTTCGTATGTTCCTGCGGTTATAAAGAAAAACTGGAAGCATTCAAGAACCGCCGTGCCAAAGAAGGTGCCGGTGTATCCAAGCGCGATGTCCAGAAATATCTGAAGAAACAGCAGCAACAGAATGACGAACCGGTGAACAATGCTTTTGCGCAGGCACTGGCGGGACTTAAGTTAGATAAATAATATGCAAAAAGGAATAACAAACCTTTGCTAATCTGGTTTGTTATTCCTTTTGGAGAGAGAATAATTATTTCAATTCTACCATATCCATATTGGTTCTATAACATGCTGCTCTTCCAATCTTACCTTTCGTTACATAATTTTCTCTGGCAAGATTCTCTAACACTTGTTTTCTTAAATATGACGAATCACTGACTCCTAGATATTCTGCAATTTCTGATACTTTACGTGCCTGATAATAGCAGAATGATAACACTGCATCATCATATTTTGTTCCATTGGCTATGGGGACATATTCAAGATGTGGAATTTTATTATCTTCTACTCCTTCTGAATAAGTCAAATCCGGTAACACCAAAGTAAAATGATCTGAGGTTGAATAAATGTATGGTCTGTGAGCTTCATCAACTCCCTGATATTCTTCCATAATTTTATCAAATCCTGTTCCGGCTGCCTCCATGACATTACAACTAACCAGAACAGAGGAAATCAACTCATTTCTACGTTTTGATATAATTCCCGATAAATCATATGTTTTTCCTATTTTCTCTCCCCTGTAAAAACTACCGGGCGAGGATATTTCCAGTCTGTTTTTAAACATATCCACCTGTATCTGCGTTCCGTCCAGGAAATAATCTCTATGTGCAATTGCATTTACAATACCTTCAAATAGTGCTCTTTGTGGATATGCGTCTATATTTTTTCGTACATTATCCAATTTAATCAGTGAATGATTCATCCGTTGATTAACAAAATCCATCATATAATTAATTGAAGATGTAATATTTCCATTATATCGATTAATTGTTATTATCTTCTCACTGCCTTTATTAAATCCTGAAAATACGGAACATTTAATCTCTGTCTTTTTTCCCTGATAATTATCCTGAAATAATACTGCCCCATTTGCCAGCATATTATTTTCATCGTAGAACCCCATTGATTGAAGCGCTTTTTCTTTTAATTCTTTTCCATTGTTATGTGTCGAATAAAATATTTTCAAATCCTTAAAGTGGCTTGCTTCATATATTTTATCCGATGTAAGAATATCGTACTGTGCATTTTTACTCTTAATACTCATTTCAATGATTTCTTCATAGGTTGCTCCATTTGTAAAGCCATCTCTTCTCATGAAAATAGCAGGCATATTTTTATACTTCAATATTATTGGTTTTATTACTGATTCCGACACATCTACCCGGATAATAAATCGTTCCTTTTCTTTTATCTCATATCTAACAAATGATATCTGCATCTGCGGTCTTGGTATCAGATGTTCATTTACCTGATTATTAAAATAATTTCTCTCATTATCTGCATCACTTCTATTAAATCCGATTAACTTGTTTGTTTTATCTTCCACTCCAATATAAAGTTCTCCACCACCTGCATTTGCAAACCCGGCAATCGTCTTTAACCATCCCACTATGTCATTTCGATTAAGTCTTGCCTTACATTCAAATTTATCATTTTCTAATTTTATATCCGCTATAATTTCTTCAAGATACATACCATTATACCCCTTATAATTGAATTACTTCAATGTTACTTCAAAGTTACTTCAAAGTCAACTTCAAAGTTACTTCAAAGTTATTTCAAGTTACTTTGAAGTGATATAACAAAAGTATTTTCTTTCAGATTTCAGTTTATTCACTCTTTTTCAACTTCGAATAATAACTATCCACAGTATAAAGCGCCGCCACCGGATTATGCCCCAGTACACGGTCTTTCGTCACTGCTGTCGTAGTCAGTGCTTCGGAATATTTATAGAACAGACTGTCATGCCCCACACAAAGTCCGACCACCACATTCAGGTCCGTCTTCGCCTTGTTCAGAAGCTTTGCCTGCAGGATCGGATTACACATATTCACACCGACACCTTCGCAGCATTCGGGGATGCCGACCGATGTCTTCTTCTGTGTTCCTGCCTTACAACCGACACCATACACCTCAAAGCCGTGTCTGCGCAGGATATCTGCCAGGATACGGCTTTCTTTCAGTAAGCCGACACAGGTCGCGATCCCGATCTTTTTCGCATTGATCTTTCTTGCAAAATCCATGATCTCCTCAACTCTGGTATGTTTGCAGTAATTCTCATACTCCACTTCTGCCGCAGCGATCGTTACCTTGCGGTTCTCGTCCTCGTTATAGCATTCCATCGCCTCTTTTAAGACTTCTTCGTCCATATGTGTTGTCAGACAGAAATCCGGATATGTTTTATCCATTTTGTTGCAGTTTTTTACTGCGCAGTCGATACAGGACATGTCTTCTTTTTTCATTTCTTCATTCTCCTTTTCGCATTCTGTTTTATCTGTTGGATACTATGCCTTACTTTGTAAAATATCCTCTATTTCTTTTATACTCATATCCGTTGCTTCGGCAATTTGCTCGACAGAAAATTTGTCCTTCATATTTCTGATAATCTTTTGTGTTGCTTCAATGGCACCTTCATTTCGACCTTCATTCCAGCCCTCACTTCGACCTTCATCAAGTAATATTTTCCCAATCTTCCACATCTTCAAATCCTCCTTAATCTCTTCCAGATCCATTTCATCTAAAAATTTCTCTGCCATTGCATACATCACCGCCTCTATCTTCTCTTTGTCGATTGGCAAGTATCCTCTTATCTCACGCATCACTGCAAAACTTCTGTGGAATCTTTCTTTCTGTGAACTTTCACCGCCCATCAAAGAACACATCGCCAGTTCAACCAGTTCCTCTCTTGCAATTTCTTCTCCTGTTTGAATCTTTGCTTCTAACGTTCCAAGTAACTGGTCTGCGTTTCTCCCTTGCAGGATGATTGGATGTACACGATATGTATTGATTCCTTCCGAATACTCTGTAACCGGGTTCTTAATATTTCCCGAAAACAGTACATACGTTGTAATTGCTACTCCGTACTGATAACTTGTCAGTGCTTCATAGGTTCTGAACCGCTTTAATCCTTGCACACCTTCATGTGTACTTTGAAATTCCAAATGCACCCATGAATTATCTTCTAACTCATAGTTAAAGTCCTGATACATTTTCTTTAATTCCAAATGTACAATCTCTGTAGGTGCCACTCTCTTTACTTTTCCTTTCGCATTCAGTAATGGAAATAATTCTTCCGCAAAGAACAGTGCCAGCGTTTTCATTGCGGCATCTTCCTGCTGCGTATTCTGACTTTCGACATTTGCCAGATCTTTCTTCTGTTTTTCATCTGTCATATAGTATCCTTTCTGGAAAATACTATACAGAGAAACTATCTTTACTTCATAATAACAAATACTTATACTACAGACAATGGTTTTCCGTTTTTATTTTCTTATTTTTTTGTAGTTCTTTTTTATGAGAAATGTTCCCCGATTCAGGGTTGATTTGTCATGAATTGTCGATTCTGATTTTTGAAAAATAAAAGGATCTTTTAAACTTTTCCCTCGTCTAAAAAATCCTTTTATATTATAGAGATTGTTTTTTATCCTACATGT